>CAYYHL010000014.1:0-15597 GCA_964471775.1 uncultured Clostridia bacterium | reverse complement strand
GACTACATCTCCAGCACTCATCGAGGGCATGGGCATTGCATTGCCAAGGGAGGGGATGTGAAGCGGATGATGGCCGAGATCTTTGGCAAGAAGACAGGCTACTGTAAGGGTAAGGGTGGCTCCATGCATATTGCGGATCTCGACATTGGCATTTTGGGAGCAACGGGTATAGTGGGAGGGGGAATTCCCATCGCTGTGGGAGCTGCTCTATCGGCGAAGCTGAGAAAAACGCATCAGGTGGCAGTCTCCTTTTTTGGAGACGGTGCTTCCAATCAGGGAACCTTCCATGAATCGCTCAATCTAGCTTCGGTGAAAAACTTACCCATTGTCTTTGTCTGCGAAAACAACCTTTATGCTATCTCTACCTCCCAGTCGAAAGCTCAGGCTATTAAAGATATAGCTACGAGAGCTGCATCCTATGATATGCCCGGGACTATAGCCGATGGAAATGATGTCCTGGATGTATATGGTAAAGTCGGTGAAGCTGTAGAAAGAGGGAGAAAAGGAAAAGGTGCAAGCCTGGTTGAATGCAAAACCTTTCGGTGGAGAGGGCACCACGAAGGTGACCCCAAAAGAGGAGCAAGATATCGGAGCATGAATGAGGTCGGTGAGTGGGAGAAGAAGTGCCCTATCGCCGCTTTTAAGAAGCACCTTCTTAGTGAGGGCGTCTTGAAGGAAGCTGATCTTAAGCTGATAGAAGATAAAATAGTAAAAGAAATTGAGGAAGCAGTTGAGTTTGCCGATGAGGGCCCCTTTCCCGCCTCAGAAGAAATCCTAGAGGATCTATTTAGTGAGGAGATCGAATGAGAAAAATTACTTATGCTGAGGCCATCAATGAGACTCTAAGGGAGATGATGAGGAAAGACGAGAGAATATTCATCATGGGAGAAGATATTGGCCGCTACGGGGGTATCTTTCAGGTGACCAAGGGCCTTTTAGACGAGTTTGCAGAAGAAAGGATTATTGACACTCCCATTTCTGAGGCTGGATTCGTAGGGGCTGGAACCGGGGCTGCTCTGACTGGAATGAGACCGGTGGTGGAACTCATGTTTATTGATTTTACCACCCTGGCCATGGATCAAATAGTTAATCAGGCAGCCAAGATCCATTATATGTTTGGGGGAAAGGCGAAAATACCCTTAGTTCTTCGCACCAATATCGGAGCAGGAAGAGGTGCCGCTGCTCAGCACTCTCAAAGCCTCCATGCCTGGTTTGTTCATGCTCCGGGACTTAAAGTGGCGCTTCCCAGCTCTCCTTACGATGTCAAGGGTCTTTTGGTGACAGCTATCGAGGATGATAATCCTGTGATGTTCATCGAGCATAAAATGCTCTACTACACTGAAGGTGAGGTTCCTGAGGAGCTTTATTCTATACCCTTTGGGAAGGGGGAGGTCAAAAGAGAAGGTAAAGACCTAACAGTTGTGGCTCTATCTTCCATGGTGGGAAAAACCCTGAGGGCAGCGGGGGTTCTGGCCAAGGATGGAATAGATATTGAGGTGGTTGACCCGAGAACCCTTGTTCCTCTGGATGAGGCTATCATCCTTGATTCGGTGAAGAAGACGGGAAGGCTCCTTGTAGTTGATGAAGGACATAGGAGGTGTGGCGTTGGGGCGGAGATCGCAGCTATGGTTTCTGAGAAAGCTTTCGATTATCTTGATGCTCCCATTTTGAGGGTAGCATCACCCGACGTCCCGGTGCCTTTCAGCCATCCTTTAGAGAAAGCCTACATTCCCGATGAGGAAGATGTAAAAAAAGCCTGTCATGAGCTTATTACCAAATAAAGAGGTGCGGATATGGCAACTGAAGTGATTATGCCAAAGCTGGGAATGATGATGGAGGAAGGAACGGTCACTCTCTGGCTGAAAAAGGAAGGCGAGAGCGTAAGGAAAGGGGAAGGTATCTTAGAGATTATGACGGACAAGGCAAACTATGAAATAGAGTCCCCTCAAGATGGAGTGCTCCTTCAGGTCTTGGTAGGGGAAAATGAAGTTCGGCCGGTAGGCCATATCCTGGGAGTAGTCGGAGAGGAGGGTGAGGATATATCCGATTTTCTCTCTCGGGCTGAGCGACAAAAGAAGGAGGAGAGGAAAGCCGAGGCTCCAAAGAAAGAAGAGGTGCCAACTGTGGAGAAGGAAGGACCTTCTGAGCCAGGGAGGATAAGAATTTCTCCTGCAGCCAGAAGATTGGCCAAAGAGCATGGAGTGGACCTCACAGGGATCAAAGGATCTGGTCCAGAGGGAAGAGTAGTTAGAGCTGACATTCTAGAAGCTGTCGGGGAAAAGAAGGAACGTCCTGAAGAGGGGAAATTCCTTACCCTTACCGGTATTAAGAAACTTACCGCTGAGAGAATGACAGAAAGTTTCAAAACCGCTCCCCATTTTTCTGTAAGCATTGATGTAGAGATGGAGAATCTAATCGATCTCACCAAAAAAATGGCTCCTGAAGTGGAGAGGAGATTCTCCTGTCATCTCTCTTTAACAGCGGTTCTTATTAAGGAATTATCGGGGGTCTTGAGGGATCATCCCCTTATGAACTCAAGATTCCGGGATGGGAAAGTTGAACTCCTGGACGATATAAACTTGAATGTGGCCATGGCGACGGATGAAGGACTCCTAGTTCCGGTTATCCATAAATCTGACAGGATGTCCCTGGGGGAAATTGCCGTCACCCTCAAGGATCTTACTAGCAAGGCTCGGAGTGGAAAGCTCTCCCTGGAAGATGTCTCGGGCGGAACTTTCACCATTTCTAATCTGGGAATGTTCGGTGTGGATAGTTTCATCCCTATTATCAATCCACCTCAGGCGGCTATCCTTGCTGTAGGGGCTATGAAGGAGAGACCAGTGGTCAAAGATGGCAAGGTTACAGTAGCCCCTGTAGCGAATTTTACCTTGGTGGCTGATCATCGTGTTCTTGATGGAGTCTTGGTAGCCAAGTTTCTCAAGAGGGTGAAAGAAACCCTTGAGAATCCTACCATTCTTAATCCAGAGACGAAGTAAACAAACCTTCTGTTGTTTCTTTCTGCTTGCGTCTGTATATTTACGTTTCGAGAAATGCCTTCATCCTACCTTACATGTCTCTTTAACCAATAGAAACCAGGGGTTTGATTGGAGATGACAAGATAAGATTGATGAAAGCGTCAGCCTATCTGATTAATACTGCTAGAGGAGAAATGATAGACGAGGCGGCTCTTTACGCAGCCCTGAAAGAGAAAAGATTAGCCGGCGCAGCCCTGGACGTCTGTGCGCAGGAACCCTTGCCCCGCAACAGCCCTTTGTTAAAGCTCGACAATGTGATTGTAACGCCCCATATAGCATCAGGTACTGAGGAAGCCGCTAGGCGTATGGACCTGCTCTGTGCAGAGAACATAATCCGGGTTTTGAGGGGAAAAAGACCTTTGTATGGGCTGAATTTGCCTCCCCCTGGGGGTCTATGTGGATCAGAGAATGAGAGAAATGCCACCACGAAAGAGAGTTCTGGCAGCTCTTAATCTTGAGGAGCCGGATAGAGTTCCCTGGATAGAGAAGTACGTCCATCACCAGTTGGCGTCGAAGCTTCTAGGTCGTCCGGTTACTTGCATAGCCGGAGTAAGAACTCCACCGGAGGTGTTAGAAGTTCTTCCCCTCGATAACATCAGTTGCAATTTCTTTCCCCCGACTTTCATAAAAGAGAAATGGACTATAGGTGACGTTTCTGTAGGTGAAGGTTTACTTCGCACGTGGCATGATCTGGAACGTTTTCAAGAAGAACTTCCTGACCCGGATGACGAAAGGTTCTATGAGCCAGCCAAACGATTTCTTAAGAAATACAGAAAAGACTATGCTGCCTTTGCTGACACGGCTGTAGGCATTGGGAGTGCTTATGTAAGCATGGGAATGGAACGCTTTTCCTTGATGCTGTACGATGACCTAAACTTTGTAGAAGCAGTGCTAGACATGTTTGCCAACTGGACGGCAAAAGTTGTAAAGAATCTTTCAGAGGTAGGATTTGACGTCATAGTAATCTCTGATGATCTTGCAGGGAAACACGGTCCTCTGTTTTCTCCAAAATTTGTCAAAGACATTATATTGCCCCGATATAGAAAAGTAGCAGCAAATATTGAACTTCCATGGATATTCCACAGCGATGGGAACATTTCGCCTATTATGGATGACATACTTACGCTGGGAATGAAAGGAATTGCAAATATTGAACCAGGGGTAATGGACATTGTTCATCTAAAGAAAAATTACGCAGATAGAATTTGCCTTGTTGGTAATATAGATCTTCACTACACCCTTACGCGAGGTACACCCCAAGAGACAGAAAAAGAAGTGAAACGGAGGATCCAACAAGTTGGTCCCGGAGGTGGCTATATCTTGGCAAGCTCTAATGGTCTTGCCGCATACTGTAGGCCAGAGAATGTTAGAGCAATGGCCCATGCTCTACTGAGACATGGCAATTATCCAATTGTTAGATGATTCTTCTTTGAGATATTTTTGGCCTCTTCTTCTTGGCAAATAGTGATGAATAAAGTACTTGACACATTTCTTAGAACGTCATAAACTGTAGTTAACTTTTTCGGAAAGCCAAGCCTTCAGGAGCAAGGGAAGGCAAAAAATGTGGCTGGTGCAAGTAGAGGCATTGGTGAGGACATAGCGTTGAACTTCCCTTCCTCTAACGCCATTGAAATCGGTCCCACGTCACCTCATTTGGTGGGATAGCCGATATTTCCAGCTCCCGTGAACTAACTTTCAGGTTGCCTTTTGCCTCCTTACACTAATTCTGCTCTGCGTCCCTTTGGTCTGGCCACGCTGTTGTTATGCGATTTATTCGGTCCTTGAACTGCTGGTACACCCGTTCGGACTCCTCCCGTGTCTCAACTCCACTCACAGCAACTGCGCATTTGAAATCCGAGGCAAGGAGTCTGTCGAGAAGCTCAATCTCCTCTTTGTTGATCCTTACCTTCACAATTACTCCGCTACCGCGATATCCATCACGCAGCAACTCAGGGGTATTTGGGCAGGGGTCCGAATCTCTAGTGATGATGCAGGCTGAGCACTCCATTTGCTGAAGTTCAGGAATATGCAATTGCACGGGGATGTTATGGACGATCCTGCCACATGAGTGTAGGGCAATACCGTCGAAGTGTTGGGCGATGCGGCTGTTATAGGGTAGTGCGCCCACCTCATATGCTCTGGGGGAAAGCATCGCCATATTGTCATCGCTGACGGAGATTCCGGACCAGGCCGGATGGCAGATCATCTGGTGACCCGGCAGCGAAAGGTTGGGACCAATAGCTTCCATCTGGGTTTCCGAAAAGTTTACGATAAGCTCCGTTATGGCGCTCATAAACCGTCTCAGTCTTTCCGGCTCAAACGTGCTCACGGTAAGAAACTCATTCACCTCAAGGATAAGAGAGGCAGTGTCATTAGGACTCTGAGTGTCGGTTAAACAAATTGGTAGCTGATCGTGAGTAACTTTGCGGTACCAACGGATACGGTCCAATATCTCCTGCATCTCCTGAGAATCGCTCGGATGAGGTGTGGAAACATTGGCCACCTCGGAGGCACTGGTATAGATGGGACGAGTCTGGGGAGGATTATTCCCTTCCCAGATGTAGCGACAGCCAAACGCTGTGGCATAGATACCCACACCATACCAGGGCTGAAGATGGGGAAAAACTCCGTCGCTTGCCCACTCACTACTGGTGACCATGCCCCAGAGATTCCACCTAAGGAAGAGCTCTCTGTCTCGGCAGGTGCTGTCATTCCACATGTCCCAGGAGGGATAGATCAATACGGGTACCTCGCGAGGTCTCAGGCCCTTTGCCCACTCGAAGGTGAACCGATTCCTTTCCTCTTGAACAGCAAGAAATTCCTTGTAGGGGAACGATTCTGGATCAAAGAACTCTGGTTCCATTGATAACCTCACAAGCTTCCTTTTCCAAAATCTGAGTAGCGTTGGACAATTCTCCCGAACTCTTCGTGAAGGATTACCAAGACTTTATGCACTCAGTCTTCCCTCCACTCATTCAGGTCGTGACTAATCGGATCGAGATATGGAACCATCATCTCGTAGACAGCAATCACGCTATCCGAATACTATTGTGTATTATCTCTCAATTCTGCAACACGGTCAAGAAACAGTTTGAATGCGCTTAGAGGAAAGGTAATCTAGCGTCTCTCTCGGACATTCGAGATGATCTAGTGCGTTTTCTTGACTGAGAAAGAAAACTATGTAAGCATAATAGAAGAGGGAAACAGGTGAGGAAATCGGAATTGGAAAGATTGTTGGTGTAAATAGCCAAAGAGGACATCATAGTGATTTCTTGGTTATTGCTGGGGTGATCCACTAGTTATCGTGAGAGGGGCAGTCGGGAAGATGCCGAAAAAAAGAAAAAAGGCAGCGGCAAGAGACATACCACCAGCATCAGGAAAAGTGGTGGCTGACCTAGAGATCTGTCATCAGTGCGGTATCTGTGAGATGGTTTGTTCGCTGTACCATGACGAAGTCTGTAGTCCGTCTTTTTCCCGAATCTCCCTCTCGAGGAATCCTTTCACCGGAGAGGGTGTAGTCGAGATGTGCAAGCAGTGTGCGTATCCAGATTGTTACTTTGTCTGTCCTGTGCATGCTATTACTATTGATGATGAAACGGGGGCGCGGGTAATTGCCCAAGAAGAATGTAACGGTTGCGGAAAGTGTGCTCAATCCTGTCCCTTCAATGAGAAAGGCACTATCCTCAGACACTCCGGCAGAGACAGGGTCTATCTCAAGTGTGATCTTTGCCAAGGACGGGAAGGTGGACCAGCATGCGTTGAGGCGTGCCCCTGGAAAGCTCTAACATTTATCCCGAGGAAAAGACGGAGGGTGAAAGGATGAAAAGAACCTGCGGCTGGGTAGGAAAAATCCTGCGCGTTGATCTTTCCTCCAAGAAGGTGGCAACTATTCCTACAGAAGAGTACGGACCGGAATATATCGGAGGAAGGGGTATTGCTGCCAGGATAGCCTGGGATGAACTCTTTGCTGGAGTAGGATGCTTCGACGCCGCGAATCCTCTCATGATCATGACAGGCCCTTTCACCGGAACAATGGTCCCCAGCTCGGGACGATCCGAGTTCTTTACTGTGGCTCCTCAGATATACCCAAACCCCTGGTTTACGCGCTCAGGAATAGGAGGATGGTTCGGCTCGGAACTGAAGTACGCCGGGCTTGATGGTATCATCGTTGACGGAAAGGCAGAAAATCCGGTATACCTCTGGATCAATGACGGAAAGGTACGCATGCTCTCAGCAGAGGACCTATGGGGACAGGATGCTTATGCAACGCAGCAGTATCTCATGAGAAAACACGGATCCGAGGTGAAGATAGTTTGCATTGGTCCGGCAGGAGAGAATCTGGTCCGCTGGTCAATAATCCTTAGCGATACCACCAATGCGGCGGGTCAAGGCGGGTTCGGAGCAGTAATGGGTTCCAAAAAGCTGAAAGCTATCGTAGTTAAAGGTTCGGGTGAGGTGAACATTGCAAGTGCGAAGGAACTTATCGATTTCTGCCTTGCTATTACCCGCGAATACGTAGGGTGTGCAGGTCCCACGGAAAGACCTCCTGCCAAAGCAGACCCAGAGCTCCGGCTTGCCTATGGGTTAAAGGGAATGCCTTGTTCCCACGCTTGCCCCTGGCGCTGGGGATGGATGTGGCGGGAAGTTCCTGGGAAAGTCTACCCTTCTCTTAATACCATCCTCACCAAGTGCATGAGTACAGATTATGTTAGATGTAAAGATAGCGCTGGTCCCCCCAAGGACTGGTACTTAGGCGAGAGGGCGGGAGTGGAGGTGGCTACCCTTAGCAACAAACTGGGCTTGAATCAATGGGAACTGAACGTAGGTCTTATCCCCTGGCTCGAAAGGTGCAAGAAAGGAGGCCTTCTTAGCCACATCGATGGTCACGAGATTGATGCCAATAACCCTGAGTTCTGGGTTACCCTCTTGAAGAAGATCTCCCACCGCGAAGGCATAGGAGATACTCTCGCCGAAGGTGTTCCTCGCGCGGCTAACATCCTGGGAAAGGGCAAGGATATCGTCAAGGAGCTTTACCCGGCCTACGGATTTTCCGGACATTGGGATGGCCACGGAGACAGATACAATGAGCCTTTTTTCCCTTTTTGGATAACGGCAGCTATTCAGTGGGCTACTGACACCAGAGACCCCCTCAACTCCGGCCATGGATATGTGCAAAACTTTACCTGGTGGTCAAAGGTTCGTTCCTGGAAGGATCTTATGAGGATTGCAGAAATCGTTTACGGTTCCAAGAAAGCGGCTGATCCTTATGCCGGGTATGAGTTTAAGGCAGAGCCGGCTATTTGGCATCAGCATGAGAGCATCCTCAAGGATTCTCTCCTGCTGTGTGATCAAGCTTGGCCAAGGGTTTATGATCTGCACACCGATGACCACTATGCTCGAGTTACCATCCCCGGCCACGGCAGGATTGACGGCAAGTTTTTTGAGGCTCACCTTTTCAGCCTTGTTACAGGAATCAGGGTGACTGATGAGGAGCTGAGGAAGCGAGCTGAGGCTATTTTCAATTTAGAGAGAGCTCTTCAGGTGAGAAACTACCATCGCTCAAGAGAGAATGACCTGGCACTCATCCCCTACTTTGAGAAACCGGAGAACATTATCGGCCCCACGGGAAAACGAGAATCACTGGATAGAAAAAAATTCACTAAACTGATGGATACTTATTATGATATGCGTGGTTGGGACAAGAACACTGGGTGGCCCACCGCAGCGAGACTGCGAGAATTGGGTCTTGCGGATGTGGCCGAAGGACTGGAGAAGCTATTACTACAGAGCAATCAGCAAAACACTACTGAATAGAAGGGGCTGTTTCTCAGTGGGTTTAGTTGAGCAAAGAGCGATTTGAACAAATGGACATAAGAGGAAGCAGCATGGGTTCTCGGGAACGTGTATTTGCCGCATTGGAGAGAAGGCAACCGGATCGTATTCCAATTCTGGAATGGGTGATAGACCCCAAAGTCATTGACGTTCTCAGTTCGGGCTGTAGCTATCTTGACTTCATAGAAAAGATCGAACTGGATGGTGTTAGCACTAACGAATCAAACGATTTTCGCACCGATATTGAGATTATTGACGAGAAAAAGGGACTATTCAAGGATAAATGGAACGTGACGAGGCGGTTCACTACCGAAGCTGTCGCCTTTCCTATGAAGAGCCCTATTAGGCGCGAGAGTGACCTGCGAAAGTGCAGCCCTCCTGATCCGAGGGACGAGCGCCTTTTTGAGAAGCTGTATGAGGCTGTAAAAAGGTTTAAAGGAAGAAAGGCCATAATATGGCTTGGCCATGATGCTTTCATCTTGCCCAGCTACCTCAGGGGGATGGAAAACTTGCTTGCAGACTATGTGTTGAATCCCGATTTTGCTCATAAAGTTACCGAGATGTGCGTTGCGTACAATATAGAGGAAGTTAGACGTGCGGTTGAGATAGGGGCAGAGGTAGTTATGCTGAGCGATGATTATGCTTGCAAACGAGGACCTCTCATGTCCCCCGCACATTTTAGGGAGTTTGTTCTTCCCGGATTGAAAAGAGTAGTTGAGGCAGCAAAAGATGTTGGAGCTTACGTTGTCAAGCATACCGATGGAAATGTCTGGCCCATTCTGGATATGATCATAGAATCGGCAATCGATGGCATAAACCCACTTGAGCCAACTGCTGGCATGGACATAGGAGAGGTTAAGACAAAATATGGTGATCGAGTGTGTGTAGTGGGTAACATAGACTGTTCCTATACTCTTACCCAGAGGTCAGTAGAGGATGTTTGTCGGGAAGTTGAGGAATGTATTTCCAAAGCTTCTCCTGGAGGAGGACATATAATGTCTTCCAGCAACAGTATCCACTCTGGGGTGAGACCAGAGAACTATCGAGCAATGATTGAGGCTACCCGAAAATATGGTAACTACCCACTGCACAGTTAAGTGATAGTGAAGTCTTCGCGGATCTCGCGGCAGCAGCCAGTATGGCTGCGGTTTTCCCAGGAGAGTTCCCCAGGGTAGTGCTCCCGCAAGGCGGAGCCGAGCCACGCACCACCTGGAGCCATTCGACAAGAAAGATGAGCCAGGGAGGCAGACCACTTGGATCATGTTGAGAGGGTGTGCTGTGCGTTTGCCCACAGAGAATCGGATAAGGTTCCTAAGGGAGAATTTGTATTAGACAGAGCTTTGGTTTCCTTGCTGGAGGGGGAAGGCACCGGTGATTTGTTCGAGGACACCTTGAGAGTTCTCGACCGATTGAAGGTCGATCTCACTGGAGTGAGAGCCTCCTTCAGGCGCAGTCCTCACGAGGAAATCATGGGTAAGAGCAAAAATGGGCGTAATATCCTGAAAGATGGTTGGGGGGCTATCTACCTGGAATCAGAATATGGTACACTCCCGGCGGGAATACTTGAGTGCCCGATAAAGAGTCCAGGTGGGGTATACGGCTATGAAATGCCCCCCTTGGATCGTTTTGAGGCAGTTGTGGATGAAGTTAAGAAATGGGCGGAAAGTACCGATTACTTTGTTTTCGCCAATGTGTGGGGTCCACTTTCGGGTGCTTTGACTGAGCTCATGGGATGGGAGAATTACATGATTTGGAGTAAAACAAATCTCGCTGAGCTCAAAGCTTTGACCAAGGAGTATACTGAATATCAGGCAGAGTTAGCAAAAAGATACGTTGATGCTGGAGCTCACGGTATTCTTATTGCAGGGGATCTTGCTGGGAATGACGGGCCTTTTCTTTCTCCAAATCTTATGCGCGAGCTCGTTTTTCCTTTCCTCAAGGCCCAGGTAGCGATCATTAAGGATTATCGAGATGTTCCCATTGTCTACCACTCGGATGGGAATATTAACACACTGATGGAAGATATCGTTAACTTGGACATCGATGGAATAAATCCCTTGGAACCCCATGCCGGCATGGATCTGGGACTGATCAAGAGAAGATACGGTAACAAGCTCTGTCTTCTTGGCAACGTTGATACAAACTACGTCTTACCGCAGGGAACACCCCAAGAGGTTGAAAAAGAGGTGAAAAGAGTAATTGACATAGCCCATCCTGGAGGAGGATTCATATTACAGTCTGCAAATATGCTGACTCCAGATGTACCCGTGGCCAATATCTTTGCTATGTTCGATACCGCCGAGAATTATCGTATGCGTCCAAACAAGAGATAATATATGGCAGCGGCGCTTTTGGCTCCTACAGTAAGTGGAGCAGGGGAATTTGGCTGGGCCTTAATCTAACTTGACCGACAAGAAGTGGGGAAAACAGGATTGAGAGACAAAAGAAGGGTGAAGAATGAACGAATGAGAGCTGCAGTACTGAGGGGAACTCGGTCAATCACTGTGGAAAAGCGCCCCATTCCGAAGGTTAAGGCTGGTGAGGCTTTAGTACGGATAAGAGCGGCCGCAATCTGCGGTTCCGATCTTCATGGATATCAGGGAACGTGGCCTGATAAGAGAGCTGTAGGGTTAGTGATGGGACACGAAGTAGCAGGACAGATCGTGGAAGTGGATGGGCAAGTGAAGACCAGAAAAGCGGGGGATAGGGTGGCTATAGATCCTCAGCTTACCTGTGGTGGGTGTGATGAATGTCTTCAGGGATGGCCTAATATTTGTGGCAATATGAAACTCATGGGTTCCTCTGCTCGAGGCGCATTCGATGGTGGCTTTGCCGAATATGTGGCTATGCCAGAGAAGAATCTGCACTCTTTGCCAGAGAATCTGAGCTTCGAGGAAGGGGCAATGATTGATCCCCTTGCTAACGCTATTCACCTGGTGAATCGTGCTCAACTTGAAGTAGCTGGCACCGTAGCAATCTTCGGAGCAGGGAGTCTGGGACTGGTTCTACTTCAAGTGGCGAAAATTGCCGGAGCAGGAGTGGTGTTTGTTACAGATTTGTCCTCTTATCGGTTAGGGATGGCAGATAGCCTTGGTGCTGATGTCTGTATCACTGCTGGAAAACGGGATCCTGTTGAAATCATTCTTGAAAAGACCAAGGGCAAGGGTGTAGATATAGCTATAGAGGCTGTAGGAATAAAGGAGACCTATCGACAGTGCATTTCTGTCGCAAGGAAGAGAGGAAAAGTCATGGCCCTGGGTAATTTTCAAGATTTTGTTAACGTGGAACTTTTCCGCTTTGTATCCAGGGAGCTCAGTATGATTGGATGTAGCGGCTTTTCCCCCAAAGAAATCGATCGGGGACTCAGACTCATGGCTTCAGGTAAGATAAATGTGAAACTTCTGATTACTCATAGACTTAACTTAGATCAAGCCCAGGAAGCTTTTGAGGTTCTGGATGGAAGAAATGAAGATGCCATAAAAGTCATTTTGATTCCTTGAATATGACCTGTAGACGGCGTTATGTGCTGTGGTAGCCCAAGATAAGATAGAGAGATACTGAAGACAGAAGTCAAAAATGGAACTCAGACGAGGGGGTGGAAGATGAATGATACTATTGTTCAAATTGCTCTAGATGTTACCTCTATTGATAAGGCTGTGAGGCTGGGGGAAATAGCAGTGAAGGTAGGCGCTGATTGGCTTGAAGCAGGTACACCGCTCATCACCTTTGAAGGAGTCAAGGCCATTGGAGTTCTGGCAAGGGAATTTCCTCAGGTTCCGATAGTAGCCGACTATAAAAGCATGGATGGGGTGGCCAAGTATGTTGAGGAAGCAGGAAGACAAGGTGCCTCCATTACTACTGTATGTGCCGTAACCTCAGACGCCAGTGTGAGAGAAGCCGTCCGCGCGGGAAGGCAAAGGAAAGTCAAAATCGTCGCTGACCTCTTAGCCGTGCCTGATCTGGCGAAAAGAGCTCAAGAGGTAGCGGGTTCAGGGGTTGATTACGTGATGGTGCACTTAGGAGCAGACGAGATAAGAGAAGACCCAACTGAAGATCCTTTGACTGGACTTTCCGAGGTAGTTGAAGCGGTGGATGTTCCCGTGGGGGTAGGTACCTTCAATGCGGAGCAAGCAGTTGAGGCGGTGAAAAAGGGAGCTCGGTTCATCGTTCAAGGAAATCCTCTTTTGAGTTCTGATAATGCACAAGAAAGCCTTAGTGAGTTTATTGAAAGGGTGAAGAGCGTAGCCAGATGATGTATGGTCAACTGGGACTATTTTGTGAGAAAAAAGGGTAGATATGGGGAAAGTCGCTCAAAATATTGTTAGCAAGAAAGTAGAGGAAGGAACGGTCGCGATTTTTTGGCTGGGGCAGGCAGGGTTTGTGTTCAAGACAGCCCAGGGAAAGATTATCTATGTGGACCCCTACCTGACAGATTCTGTGGAAGGAGTGGCTGGATTCAAGCGCCTCACGCCCAGTGTTATTGAACCTGGGGAGGTTCGTGCTGATTGGGTCGTCATCACTCATCATCATCCAGACCATTTAGATATCGATGCTGTACCAGAAATTGCTAAGAAAGGCAAGGCGAGGTTCATTGGGCCGCCAGAGTGTATGGAAAAATGCCGTGAACTGGGTGTGAGTGAAGATTGCCTTGTAGGTGTGGTAGCAGGAGATGAAAGAGACCTTGACGGAGTACATCTTCTAGCAGTATATGCTGACCACGGAGATCTTGCACCCGAGGCTATCGGAGTGGTGCTTGATTTTGACTTTGCCAGTGTGTATATCACGGGGGATACCGCGTATTCTCCTGAAGAGATGGATAAGGTTTTTTCCATGAAGCCTGAAGTCATTATTCCTGTGATAAATGGAAGGTTTGGGAACCTGAACCCAAAGGAGGCAGCGCTCCTCACGCGAAATGTGTGCGCAAAAGTCGCCATTCCCTGTCACTTCTGGACATTTGCTGAGCATAATGGAGATCCACTGGCCTTCCTCGAAGCCTGCAAAAGGGAAACTCCTGAGGTAAAAGTGGTTTTCATGAAACAGGGGGAATGCTACATATGTGGGGCGTAGATACTCTTTTTACTATTTTGCGAATCAGCAGTATTAGCTAAATAAGGATTTAGGCTGCTAGGAATGGGTTTGCCCATCTTTGAAGGTTTGAACAAGGCTCCCACGGATAGTATATCATGGGAGCCGTCCTTTCTAGCCACACTGATTCGAAAGCCATATCTTCTCAGGGCATTGACATACTGAGATGAGATGTACCGAAATTCTACTTGACAAATGACCCGCACCGGCGCTTGACTTTTTTGAGAAAGAGAGATATTGTACTGACTCTAACGGAGGAGAACCGAAATTTCCCATCAGGCTTGAAGTCTTGCTGGTTGACGAAGGAGTAGGGCCACAAGCAGTCTCCTTATTCTCCGAACACACTCAATTTCCTTCGAGATGCTTTCCTTGATCGTGTCGGTCACTCTCGGGACACTTTCCATAACTCGTACCTCAAAAGGGATTTTCTTTAGGGGCACCGCGAGAAGAAAAAACAAAAAGCACATGACGATATGACCCCTTGTGACAAGCCGCGGGGGTACAGTGATAAGGAATAGGTGTTTTTTCTTTTTTTTAAAATCGGTGTGAGGTGGAAATGAAAAGCCGGAAGGGAGGTGAGAAGGTGACAAAGGCTATCTTGCGAAGGGAGCTTTGGCGCAACAAAGGTGCAAAGTAGAAAGGTACCAAAATTAGGAGGAGAATAGGATGCGAAAATTACTGAAGTACTTGGTGTTGGGAGTTGTCGTAGTAGGTCTTATGGTAGTTACCCTAACCCCGGCATTCGCTGCTAAGAAACAGTATAGATTCGCGTTTCTATCACCTGCCATCGGACACGAGTTTATACAGCCCCTGATAAGGGGAATGAAAGATGCTGCAGAAGCGTTAGGGTCAACGGCTGATGCGGTAGGTCCGGTGGAGTGGGATAATGACAGAACCGTAGCCGAGGGTATGGCTGCAATTGATGCAGGCATTGACGGAATGATCGCCCAGGTGGGTGACCCGACTACATTCGCCGGCATTAGCAAGCGACTGAAGGAGCTCGGAATTCCGTTTGTTCATACGAACATTACCGATGAGACAGGTCAGACCCTAAGGGATTCTTATGTGGGATCAAGTGGTGTTACCCAAGGGGAATACATGGGAAAAGAGATGGTTAAATATCTGAAGCCAGGAGATAAGGTAGCCTTCTTCTTTCACATGCCACATGTACAATTGAAGGAGCGATTACAAGGCGCCCAGTCGGTTATAGGCAAAGCCGGTATTGAATGGGAAGAAATTGTCTGTGGAAGTGAGTTGACCAAGGCTATATCAACAGTTGAGGCTTACCTTCTTGGGCATCCCGATATTGCCGGAGTGTACGGTGTGGACGGAATAAGTACACCGTCCTGTGCTCTGGCTCTGAAGAAAAGGCCTGACCTACAGGGTAAAGTGCGTAGCGGGGGATTTGACCTGATACCATCAGTTGTGGAAGGCATAAGGGATGGGTATGTCGATTTCACCATGGACCAGATGCCGTACGGTTACGGATTCTATCCTGTGGTGATAATGTATCTGTATCTTGAGTATGGCATTACTCCTCCGGGACAGGTAGAGACAGCGGTGGGTGCTGTAGATAAGAGCAACGTGGACGCGGTATTGGCATTAGTGGAAGCAGGGTATAGATAGGGGATAGTCCAGCCAGACG
>CAYYHL010000013.1:0-16075 GCA_964471775.1 uncultured Clostridia bacterium | reverse complement strand
AGTAAAAGACTGGTAATGTTTTTTCCGTTGACCACCTGACCATCTTTCTCGATCCAGATACGAGATCTAAATTTGTGGGCCGCTTCAACCAAGAGAGACGCAGGTCTCGCATGCAGTCCAACCTTATTAGTGATATCAACTTCCTTTTGAATCACCTGGAACAATCCTTTCCGCCGAAAATTCTTGCCTTACTACTAAAATGAAGATATTCAAGGAGACTCCTTCCCTTTGAAAAACCCCGATGCTTTGAAATAACTTGATCGTTCTTAAGGAAGGTAGTCCAAGGGATTGACCGGCTTACTCATTTTGCGAACCTCAAAATGAAGCCCAAACCTGCCTGAGTCTTCCATCACCCCTATTTTGGCGATGGGATCACCTTTCTTGACTTTCTGCCCCTGGTCCACCAGACTGCGAGCATTGTAATAATAGCATGTCACCAGACCTTCTTCTTGATGATTAATAAACACCGTATGCCCATAATTCCTGCCAGAAGTCGTGAGATGAGCAGCATAAGCAACTTCTCCGTCAGCAGCGGCTACCACTGTTTCTCCTTCAGAACCGGCAATATCGATCCCTCGACTTCCCTCTTCCCCAAAGTACACAATGACCTCGCCTTTCAATGGCCATTCGAAGAGGGCATCCTTCTTTTCTACCCTGGACCTTTCTACGGGAGCAGGACGAGATGGCGGGGCAGTATCCTTGGTCAAGACTCTGGGCGGAATTTCTGTGTCCAGTACCCTTTGGGCCCGGGGAATGAAAAGTCTTTGACCTAGCGCAAGGTTGTCAGGATCGCCTAACCTGTTAGCCTTAATGATTTCTTCTTTGGTTACGCCACATGCCTTCCCATAAGTCCTGGCAATAAGCAATAACCACTCGTGCCTCTTGACCACGTGCCAAACCCCTTTAAGGGGAATGATGAGTTTATTTCCAGGATAGATGGTGGTACCAGAAAGGCCGTTGATCCTTTTTATCTCTTGCCAGGAAACGTTGAACTTTTTTCCCAACCCTATGAGAGAATCTCCCCTCCTCACCACATAATCTTGAAGAGCCAACTCAGGAATGATGAGCTTCTGTCCCGGATAGATGGTGCTGCTCGATAAGCCATTGATTCGTCTTATTTCTTGCCAGGGAACGCCGAACCTTTTCCCCAGTCTCACAAGGTGATCCCCTTTTCTTACAATATAATCACGGGCTGGCGAGGATTGGGGAAAGAAAATTAGCAAAAAGGCAGCCATGAATACACTCATCAGAATAGCTGCCCTGCACATTTTTCCCTTCTGACTCACTCCCTTGGGCATGCTCGCTCCCTCATTTTCTATCCAGCGCCGGGGTTGATACTACCAATATACACTTTGTGGCCAGAACCAGGTCCGCTTGCGCCGAGAAAGAGAAAAATGGAAATTCCATTATGGTCGGGATGGGGGGATTTGAACCCCCGACCTCCTACTCCCGAAGCAGGCGCGCTAAACCAGGCTGCGCTACATCCCGAAAGTTTATTTCCTAAATCTCAAGATCCCACCAAGCCTATCACTCCCAAACTTGCCAAAAGGACAACAATACCTGCGAGGCTCACTCCTATGCAGATAGCAGGAAACGCATATTTAGCTTCCAGGGATAAGAGGAAACTAACCAAGGTACCTGTCCAGGCACCGGTGACGGGAAGAGGAATGGCCACCAGGAGAATGAGCCCTCCGAATCCGTATTTCTTCACCAGATCCTGTCTCCTCTCGGCTCTACCTATGGTCCAATTCATGATCTTCTCTCCCCAGTCCCATCTTTGAGCAAAAGCGGATATCTTTCTGAGGCCCAAAAGAAGAGGGAGAACCGGTACTATATTGCCCACCACTGACACAGAATAAGCTTCCCAGGGGGAAAGCCCCTGGGAAAGACCATAGGGAAGAGCCCCTCGCAGCTCCGATATGGGCAGCATACTGACAAGGAAGGTTAGGGCCTCGGGAGAGAGGGGCCAGTCATTCATTCCTCACGCCCTCATCCCAACCATATCTCCCTATAAGAGGGACGAAGATACACCTCTCCGCCGTCTTCATCTTGGCTCGTCCCCTCTGCTTCCTTATCACTTTTAGCTCCTGAGAATATATGCCGCCAACCGGAATTACCATAATACCTTTTTCCTCTAACTGGTCCATCAAAGGAGAAGGAACCTCTTGAGTAGCGGCTGTCACTAAAATTCGATCGTAGGGGGAAAACTCCTCCCAACCCAGAGTTCCGTCACCAACCAGGATCCTGACGTTAGTGTAGTTAAGTTTCTCTAAAGTCTTCTCGGCCCTTTTGGCCAGAGTCTTTATCCTCTCTATGCTGTAAATCTCTTTGGATAATTCCGCGAGGATAGCAGTTTGATATCCACATCCTGTACCGATCTCCAAAACCTTCTCATCCCCTTTCAATTCCAGACACTGAGTCATGAGAGCCACCATATAGGGCTGAGAAATAGTCTGGCCTTCTCCTATTGACAGGGGAAAATCCCCGTAGGCATCTTCCTTGAGTTCCGCGAGAACAAATACTTCTCGAGTGACCTTACGAAAAACTGCAAGTACCCTCTCGTCCTCGATTCCTCGGGGGATAAGTTGTTCCCTAACCATCTCTTCCCGAAGTTTCCTGTACTTCACCAGTCTCCCCGGGCCATTTTATAAGAAAACTGTCTCTTGTCAATTATTCCGGGCTTTTATGGTGCATTTCCTCCCTTCCCTGAGAGACTTCTTTTTGCTTGATAAGAATGCGACTCAAAACCCGGGATAGAGAGGTATCATTCACGGTGCTGAGAGTATCCTCTATTCTTTGCATTTCTCTCTTTGGGAGTCTCGGACGGGTCTTTCTTTCTTTGACTGAAGCTGCTCTTTTTCCCGACCCAACCTTTCTCACCTCTCCCAGCCGGAAGTAAATATTCTCTACTACCCCTTCTCCGTATCGGCGATGAAACTCAGAAATAATTTTGTGCCGAAGATACGTAAGTTGCGCAAGCCAGGAAGAACTGTCAACCAGGACAAACAGGCTCTTCTTTCTTATAGACAAAGGACGTGTATGGAGATTAATCTTATCTCCCACCACTTCCCTCCATTGATTGAGGGCTTCGAGTTGCTTCATTTTTTTATCGATATCTAGATTCTTGAAGACCCTGTCCAGTATCGAACCTATCCTGGAAGGGAAACGATCCCGCCTCATAGAAAATCCTCCATACACGCAGGAAGCTCCACTTGCCATTTCACTGTTTGCGGTCCAACCCTCTTTATGAAGCAGTCCCACCCTTTCATGTCTCCCTCACTTTTTTCTCGTTTTTTGATTGGAGAAGCACGATGATTTCTGTGGGCGCGGGTTTTTTGGCGAGAGCTCCGTGTATGCCAGACAATAAAGAGGTCCAAGAAGATACTCATCTCCTTGTCCCATTCCTCATTCTTCCTCGATGCGGATGGGCATTATGACATAGATATAATCTTCGCCTTCGGCAGGTCGAATGACGCCAGGACTGACCGAATCGGTCAGTTGAAGCTGGACCTCTGCTGAGCTAATGACTTTGAGAGCATCCAGAAGATACGTGGAATTGAAACCGATCTGGATGTCTTCCTCCCCGTCTCTTCTCACCCCCAGTTCCTCGTAGGCATAACCTGTCTCAGGAGAGACGGCACTTATGGAGAGAACATCTCCTTTCAACTGGAACTTAACGAGACGCGACTTCTCCTCGGTGAGAAGAGAGACTCTTTTTGAGGCGGCGAAAAGCCCGTTTCTATCAGCCGTAATGGCTATCTTACGCTGCTTGGGGATGACTTCGCGATAGTTGGGAAACTTAGCTTCTATCAATTGAGAAATCAGGATGACCTCTTCCATCTTGAAAAAAATCTGGCTTCTGCCCGCTCCCACGCTCACCTCTTCCCCCTTTTCCATTACTCTCAAAAGCTGTTGTATAGCCTTCAAGGGAATAATGATCTGTACCGGGGCGACCTCCAGGGAAGGTTGAGAGGCAAGGACAAAGGCAAGCCTCCTCCCATCAGTAGCCACCATCTTTACTTCCTTCTTCTCAATTTCGAGGTAGACGCCGTTTAGATTCTGTCGGGTTTCATCAATGGAAGCAGCGAACATGGTTTTCTGAATCATCTCCTTCAATCTCTCCCGGGGCAAAGTAAACTCTTTTCCCTCTTCCAGTTTGGGGATCTCTGGAAACTCAGCCGCCTCAAGCCCCAAAAGGTCGAAAACCGATTTCTCGCATTTTATGGTAGCTTTGGTGCCCTCCGTCATCAGACTTACTCCCGAAGGAGGGAGCTCTCTTAAGATCTGGAATAGCTTGTTTCCGGGAAGACAAATCTCACCGTCTTGCGGCACCTCACAGGGAAAGGAAGATTGAATGGTTGTCTCCAGATTGGTCGCCGCAAGATTTACCTTCTCTCCCGTGGCGGTCATTAGTATGTGTGAAAGGATGGGAAGAGTGGTACTGGTCAGGGCATTTTGGACTACTCGAACTCCTTCCAAAAAATCCTGCCTTTGGCAACTGATCTTCATAGCCATCTCCTTGGTACCCTAAGGATATTCTAGCCTGTCTTTACCCGTGTAGGAGGGAATCCCCGCGCTCCTTTATTTTAGCCCAATTCACTTTTGTGTCAAGTAAATCCTGATGGCTTCAAATTATGGGGTAGCTTTTTTGACTTGCCCCACCATTTTGGTATAGTTGATGCAGCCTCAGGGCTTCTCCTCGCTCCCTGGGCTTCAAGAAACCAGGGCTGGTCTTTTTTAGGAGGCAAAGGGGGAAATGACTACTGATAGGGAAGTCTATCGAATCCTGGACGTCAACTTGAACAGGGCCAGTGAGGGACTTCGGGTTATCGAAGATGGGGTCCGCTTCGTCCTCAACGAGCGTCGTCTCACCCATGAGGTCCGAGAAATCCGCCATTGCCTGACCAGAAAATTCGGAGAGACTCCCGGACTTGACTGGGGGAAACTCCTCGCCGCGCGGGAGGCAGGAGAAGATGTGGGGAAGAAGCTGGGCGAAGAAGAAAGAGAAAACCTCAAGGACCTCATCAGGGCGAACTTTCGCAGAGTGGAAGAAGCCCAGAGAAGTCTGGAAGAGTTTGGAAAACTCCTCTCTCCAGCCCTGGGACAGAATTTCAAGGAGCTTCGTTTCAAAATTTACTCCCTGGAAAAAAAGGTAAGAATGAAATTGAGAAAGAGAATTGATCTCAGCCTTTATGCTATCGCTGATACCGGTCTTATTCCCGAGGAAAGGTTTGAAGAGAATATAGAGGAGGTGATCTCCAGTGGAGCTACCATCATGCAGCTCAGGGAGAAGAGTCTTCCTCCCTCTCTGTTCCTGGAGACGGCCGTGAGGATGAGAAAGCTTGTTCGCCCTCCCATCCTGTTCATTGTTAACGACCGGGTGGATATTGCCATGGGTTGCCGAGCTGATGGGGTGCATCTGGGACAGGAGGACTTTCCCGCCATAGCTGCCCGTAGGGTCATGGGGGAGGAGGTGATCATTGGTGTTTCCACTCATTCCCTCCAGGAAGCACAGATGGCAGAAAGAGAGGGAGCAGATTACGTAGCCATAGGCCCTGTCTTTCCAACTTCCACAAAGCTAGATTCTCATCGCCCGGTGAGAACAGGGATAATCCGTAAGATAAAAGAAGAGCTCAGCATCCCCGTGGTAGCTATAGGAGGGATAACAGCCGAAAATGTAGAAGAAGTTTTGAAGAGGGGAGCTGATGGAATAGCTGTGGGGAGTGCAATTTTTGGACAGGAAGATGTTGGCGCAGCAACCCGGAGGCTCTCGCATAAAATTAGAGGCTTCAAAAAAAAGAAATAGCTTTGAATAGCTTATCCATAATTACGACAGCACCTGAGAAGACAAGAGGAATAGGTGAGGATCTGGCCCGCTATCTTTTCCCCTCTTTGGTACTCGCTCTCATCGGAGGACTGGGCAGTGGCAAAACCACGCTCATACAGGGGATAGCCCGCGGACTGGGAGTCTCTTCACCTGTGAAAAGTCCTTCCTTTATGCTCATCCGTGAATATGCCGGCCGCGTGCCCCTCTTTCACTTTGATCTTTACCGAATCACCCGGGATGAGGAGATTTTGAATCTTGGCTACGAAGAATATTGCTACGAAAAAGGGGGAGTGGTAGTTATCGAATGGGCAGACAGAATACAGAAGTATCTTCCCTCCGAGCATCTTGGAATAAACATGAGCATTCTGGGAACGTCCAGAAGGAAAATAGCTTTCCTCCCCAAGGGACCCGTATACCGGGAAATAGTGGACAAAATGAGACGTCGCCTGAAAAGGGAGATGTAATTTGCTGGTCGTAGGAATAGATGTGAGTACAGATAAGGGCATAGTCTTTCTGGGTCAGGGCAAGGAGATTCTGGCGAAAAAAGTGATCGACCCCTACAGTTCTTCAGAAAAACTCCTTCCTTTCTTTGATGTCCTCCTCAAGGAAAGAGAACTGGAGCCGGAAAACTTAGAAGGAATAATAGTGAGCCTCGGGCCCGGATCCTTTACCGGCCTTAGAATTGGCGTATCTCTGGCCAAGGGTTTGGCCTTTGTGCTGAAAGTTCCTCTCGTTGGCGCTCCCTCTTTTGATAGTTGGGTCTTCTCCAGTCCGGCCCAGGGCATCCTCTGTCCGGTGCGCAGGGGCCACAGCTCCAAGTTCTACGCGGCTTTCTATAGGAAAGACCAGGAGATGACAACAAGGTTAACTGACTACCTGTTCCTGCCCCTAAAGAGGATTCTCAAGATGAGCAAAGAATTCTCTCCCGAAAAGGCGAGATTTCTCATTTCCTATGAGTCTGGGCTCAGCAAGATAGACTCAGTTTCTCCCTTTGCAGAAAGGATTATTCCAGAAGAGGCTCTGCTTAAGTTTGGAATACAAAGGCTCGCTAAAGGACAAAGTGAAGATATCTCCAGCCTGATTCCTCTCTATGTAGCCCCTCTCAGGGTGGGGCCGGTCAAATGAAGAGAAAAGAAGGTGAGATGGATGTTTTGCACGGGGCACTCATTCGCCCTATGAGGAAGGAGGATGTTCTCCAGGTTAGTCAGATCGAGAAGCTTTCTTTTCCCAATCCCTGGTCCTACGGCATTTTCTCTTCCGAGCTGGACAGGAAGGACTTTGCCTTCTACTATGTGATAGAATATCAGGACGAGATAGCGGCCTACACAGGCTACTGGAAGGCAGGTAATGAAGCCCATCTGGTCAATATGGCCGTGCATCCGGCCTTTAGAAGAAAGGGACTGGGATCAAAACTCCTGAAGTATATCCTTGAAAAGGCTCAAAACCAGGGATTGAATACCATTACCCTTGAGGTTCGTCGCTTCAATCTAGCTGCTCAAAGGTTCTATGAGAGTTTTGACTTCAAAAAGGTCGCCATTCGCCCCGGCTATTATGTAGAAACAGGCGAGGATGCCCTTGTCTACTGGAAGAAGATATAGCTCAGCGAGCTCTACGCCGCGCCCTCACGACCTTATAGACTAGAACTACCGAGATGATCTTAAGAACATCCCCTGGCAGAAAAGGAATAACTCCGAGATACAGAGTTTGCCTCATTCCTATTCTCAAGAAGTGTGCCAGCCGAACAGCTCCAAAAAAGTAGATAATCCCTGTTCCTGCCAACACAGCAAGAATGAGCCAGGTAGAACTATCTCTTTTTTCCACCATTTTCCCCACCAGATAGGCAGCTACCACAAATCCAATGAGATAGCCTCCGGTGGGCCCGGCCAGATGAGACACTCCTCCTGTGGCTCCCGCAAAAACAGAAAGGCCACCTATTCCCAAAACAAGATAGAGAGACTGGGATGAGAATCCTGCACCACTCCCCAGTAGGGCCCCTCCGAGGAGAACAAAAAAGGTCTGAAGGGTGATGGGAACCGGGGTGAAAGGAAGAGGAATTCTCACAAAAGCACCCAGGGTGGTAAGAGCGGCAAAAACAGCTACTCCCATAGTCCAGGAAACAGCTCTAGGAAGGTAAATCTCTGCAGAAAGTCCTTGTCTGAGTCTCTCAACGGTCAATCCAACCCCTCCTCTCCTCCAAGATTCCACGAATCAAAGAATTCATAGCTCCACTTTACTGCATCCTACCTCAGTGTCAAGCTTTGGTGCCGCGTATGCTGATGAGGAATCTTGCGGCAGGCAGTTATTTTGTCGTTGATTTTGCGGCTCGAGGCGGAACGGGAGTGTTTCTTGGCCCCTTCATAGCAGCCCAGGGCTTACCATCCACTCAAGACGCCAGCTTCCTCCTTCCAGGCGCTCAAGGCATGCCACTCCCCCAGCTTGGAAGGTAACCAGGTCCGGTGAAGGCGATCCACTAACCAGGCTCGAGGCGAGCTTGCCCAAGAAGGGAAGGTGCCCCACAATCATTAAATCTTCTTCTCTTTCCCTCAACTGGTCTTCTATCAGTTCAATGGGGTCCAGCGGGGCTAGCCCTTTCTTCGTAACTGGGGCATCCTTAACAGATAAGGCCTCGCCCAGAATTTGGGCTGTCTCAAAAGCTCTCATTCTTCCACTGTGCCAAATAAAGTCTACCTTTAGCTTGGTTCTTCTCAAGAATCTCCCCATCTTCTCCACATCCAGACGACCTCTGTGGCTCAAAGGCCTCTCATGATTTACCTGCTCGGAGACAGCTTCTCCGTGCCGAACAAGATATAATCTCATTTTCCGTCTCCCCTAATAAGAGACTGGGGTCTATTTTTCCTTCTCAAGGAAGCGCTCATACTCATCAGCACTAAGAAGCTTATCCAACTCCTCTACGTCACTCAGCTTGATTTTAACCAACCATCCTGCTCCATAAGGATCTGAGTTTACCAGTCCTGGATTATTGGCTAGTTCTTCATTTATCCCGATAACCTTCCCACTCACCGGAGCATAAATGTCGAAAGCTGCCTTCACTGACTCAATAACTGCAAACTCTTTTCCTACCTCAAGACCAGTCTCAAGCTGTGGCAATTCCACAAAAACCACATCATTTATCTGATCCTGGGCATAATCCGTAATACCAACTGTAGCTTCCTCGCCCTCTTGTCTTAACCATTCATGAGTTTTGCCATACCTCAGTTCCTTGGGATACATCATTTTTGTTCTCTCCTTTCCACATCTTAAGAAATATCGCGGGCCCTTTACCTTCGCCGCTCAATATCAGCTTTGAACCTCTCTCTTCAATCACACACATTTGTTGACTGGACAATACTCTAGACCGTGCGCTTCAGCCACAGCCTTGCAGGTAAGTTTGCCTTCATAGAGGTTTATTCCACAAAGTATGGCAGGATTCTCTTTCGCTCCTCTCGATACTCCTTTGCTGGCCAATTCCAGTACATAGGGGAAAGTCGTATCGCTTAGAGCATAAGTTGAAGTTCTGGCTACTATGGAAGGTATGTTAGTAACTCCATAGTGAATAACTCCGTCCACACTATAGGTAGGCTTGCTATGAGAAGTAGGCCTGGAGGTTTCTATGCAGCCCCCCTGATCAATAGCTACATCCAGGACTACAGAGCCGGGTTCCATCTTCCTGATCATCTTACTAGTTATTATTTGAGGAGCTTTGGCTCCTGGTATGAGTACCGCTCCTATGAGAAGATCCGTTCCAGGAATCAGCATTTCGATACTTTGAGGAACAGAGATTAAAGTTTTCACTCTTCCTTGATAAAGATCATCCAGATAAACAAGTTTCTTAGGGTCCTTGTCAACCACATACACCTCGGCTCCCATACCCAAAGCTATTCTAGCCACACTCGTACCTACAGTTCCGCCCCCCAAAACAGTGACTCTGGCAGGAAGAGTGCCTGGTACTCCTCCCAGCAAAATTCCCCTTCCCCCCTGGGTTTTCTCCAGGTAGTGAGCCCCTATCTGGGGAGACATTCGCCCGGCTATCTGGCTCATGGGCAGCAGGAGAGGTAGGCTTCCATCAGGAAGCTCAACGGTTTCGTAGGCTATCCCGATTATCCTTTTCTCCAAGAGACCTTCAGTAAGATGCTGGTTTGCAGCTAAATGAAGGTAGGTAAAGAGAATTTGTCCTTCCTGAAAAAGGTCGAGCTCTTGAAGAAGGGGCTCTTTGACCTTGACGATCATTTCTGCCTGGCTGAAAACCTCCTCTTTGGTCTCTTTCACCTCAGCTCCAGCCTTCTCGTACTGAGCATCCTCTATTCCACTTCCTAGCCCCGCTCCCCTTTCAATAATTACCTTATGATGAGCTTCTCTAAGAGCTCTTACTCCTCCTGGAGTGATATTCACCCGGTACTCATTATCTTTGATCTCTCTGGGTATACCAATGATCATGGGCATGCGCTCCCTTCAGGTTATGAGAATTCTCAGGAAACAAGAAGAAGATACGGTAGGCCGGATATCCTTTATTTCTGCTTGGCTTCTTTGGCCTGGGAAATTATCTTTTGCGTAATCTCATCAGGGACCTTCTCATAATGAGAAAATCGTCTGGTGAATGTACCTCTACCTTGAGTTATGGAACGAAGAACGGCAGAGTAGTTGTGAAGTTCCGCCTGGGGAACACTTGCTTTTATCCTTCCCCCTCCTTCGAAATGCTCTACCTCCAAAATCCTTCCTCTTCGACTATTTAGATCACCATTAGTCTCGCCCAGGAATTCCTCAGGAACCTGGACCTCCAGCTCAAGAATAGGCTCGAGAAGAATAGCTTTGGCTTGCTCTACTGCCTTTTTCAGACCCATAGCTCCCGCGACCTGAAAGGCAATATCCGAAGAATCCACAGGGTGATAGGTTCCATCGAAAAGAGTCACTTCCATATCAACGAGAGGATAGGAAGCCAAAAATCCTTTCTTCGTAGCCTGCGTCACTCCCTTTTTTACCGCCGGGATGAATCGGGACGGCACTACACCTCCTTTGATCTTATTGACAAATTCGATTCCCTCTCCTCGGGGCAAAGGTTTTATTCTGAGCCAGACGTCACCGTACTGACCTCTACCTCCTGACTGCTTCTTGTATCTTCCTTGTGCCTCGCTGGCCACGAGAATGGTTTCCCGGTAAGGAATTTGAGGCTCTGCGGTCTCCACCTGCACATTGAAGTCCCTTCTTAGACGCTCTATAGCTACCTCAAGATGCACTTCCCCTGTTCCGGAAAGGATGGTTTGACCTGATTCTCTATCCACGATCACTTTGAGAAGAGGGTCAACCTTCACCAATCGCGTCAGAGCAGTACTCATCTTTTGCTCATCTTTCTCCTGCTTAGGCTTAAGCGCTAGCGAGGAGGCAGATTCTGAAAAATCAAGAGGAGCAAAGACAATGGGCTTGTTCTTTTGGGAGAAGGTATCAGCAGTGTCGGTATCCCTGAGCTTGGCTACGGCTCCAATATCTCCCGCAGATACCTCGGAGATTTCACTGCGCGAGGACCCTTGCAAAAGATAAAGTTGCCCGATTTTCTCCTCCTTACCCTTGCTCGAGTTATGCACGATACTCCCCGAGGAGAGTGTGCCTGAAAAAACCTTAAAGACATTCATCTCACCCAGATGAGCCTCCGAAAGGGCCTGAAAAACAAAAACGGACAAAGCTTCCCCTGGGTCGATCTTTCTCTCAACTTCTCCTTCCTCGCGCGGAGAGGATCCCTTGACCGGTGATTTAGAAAGGGGAGAAGGAAAGAACTCTACCATCAAATCCAACAAAAGATCAATCCCTACGAACCGGGTGGCTGATCCGCACACGAGAGGTACAAAAGCTCTTCTTACAAAACCATCCCGGAGGCCCTTCTTTATCTCCCCCTCTTCCAAATCCTCCTCCTCTAGGTACTTCTCAATAAGAGCATCGTCTGTTTCTGCCACTGTCTCCAACAGTTTCCTACGGTACTCCTCAGTCTCGCTAACACCTTCCGGCACCTCTATCTCACTGCTTTTTCCCTTCTCATACAGTGCACCTTTCAGTCTAATGAGATCCACCACCCCTGCTAGATTCCCATCCTGAATCAGAGGAATTTGTAGAGGAACGCAGGGCAGACCAAATTTCTTTTCGATGTCATTTACTAAAGTCCTGAGGTCTCCCTGAGCTTCATCCAATTTATTCACAAAAACACAGCAGGGAACCCTCTCCCTCAGAACATATTCCCGAGCCCTCTGTGTCTCGCCCCCTCCCTCACTCAAGGGAGAGATGACAAACAAAACTGACTCCACTACTCTCAAGACCGGGATTGTCTTCTCAATAAAATCAGGAAATCCCGGACAATCAATAACATTTATCTTACGGTCCTGCCAGGAGAGAGAAAGCAGGCAAGGATTTACGCTGAACCTTCTCTCCTTTTCCACCGCATCATAATCGGATACCGTACTGCCCTGTTCTACACTCCCCATCCTGCTAATCATCTTTGCCTGAAAAAGTATCGCTTCAGCCAGGGATGTTTTCCCCATCCCCTGTCCTCCGACAAGGGCTATGTTCCTTAAGTTTTCGACGGAACCCGACATCACAGCCTCCCTCTCAAAAGATAACTCGTCTGATCACTACTTAATCCGTGCTAGATATTCGATCTCATAGCTCCCCTGCGCGGGAACTTCGACTTCGTATAAGATAGCATCTTTCATCTGTAAATAATCGGCAGGGTAGCTGTTCAAAATCTCCCACTCCCCGTAGAAATGCTCCAGGACCCGAACTCTCCTGAGTCTATCTCCCCGATTGCGCAGAATAATCCGGAATCCGTACTCTTTTTCCGAAGTCTCCAGCTGATAATAACGTGTCTGGACTCTTTCCCCTTCCAGGTCCTCGGCCTGACCCAGATACACACGAGCCTGGGCCTCAGGTGGGATCTCGGTCAGGTTGGCTATACCCAGAAAGCTCATCTTGCCCCCGGGGGCAAATTTGTAGATATACACCGGACCCGGGGGAAGACTTCTTCCTAACCCTTGCTCCTGGCCGTTTTTGAATGTCAGTTCTTCCCTTACTTCCTGCCCGTATTTATCGGCGTCAAAGAGGCACACTTTCTCTATGGGAACCCGACTCCTTGAAAACAGCACAAACCTCTTCTTTTCACCCTGTTTTAGAGTAACAGGATAAGGAATAATCGGCAATGGGCGAGAAGACGGAGCTAGCCTGGAGAGATCTTCTTGGCCACCCAACTCCTCTTCCTTGGGTGGGAAGAAGGGATTCTCGCTCTGAAGAGTGAGGTAGACCCCTGGGAAGGCTATTTCAGTTTTGTTATCAACCGTTGCCCAGGCCGTAAGGTCCATGTACCTGTCCTCTTCGCCTATCCCTACCTGATAACTTAGCTGCCAGGTTAGGCCTCTCGCTAAATAAGTAATCCTCAAGGGGACTAATCCATCTGTGGGAGACCTAATTTTCCAAGAAACAAAGAAATTTGTGACAAATTCTCCCCCAACATTCTCACACCCCTTTGCCTCAACATAGATAGAGTCCAGTATTAACCCCTTCGGTACAGGACCAAAAGAAATTTCTGTAAGGCCCGCCTCAACCTTTGCTTCCCTTAGCTCCTCCACCAGAGCCAGATCACCGGGGAATATGGTAAGCCGTGTAACCCTCTCTTGCTCAGCCAGAGAGGAGGGGGAGAGTGCCAGGCAAATGAAGATCAAGCTCACCACAAAAGCCGGGTACATCCTCAAAATAGAGCCTCCTTTGCTTTTCCTCTTCCTGCTACCACTCGATGATCAGGGAAGCCCAGGTGAGTCCTCCACCAAAGCAAGTCAAAAGGACCTTATCCCCCTTTTTTATTTTTTTGTTTCGCACAGCTTCGTCCAGACCTACTGCCACAGAAGCTGCCGACATGTTCCCACATTGATCAAGATTTATGTGGACTTTATCCTGAGTCAGACCCACCTTCTTGGCCACGGCCTCTATTATGCGCATGTTAGCCTGATGGGGGATGAAGTAGTCAACATCCGAGGGTTTCAAATTACCCTCCTCTAAAGAGGCATGGATAGCATGAGTCATGGCCCTTACCGCTCTTTTGAAGAGCTCATTTCCTTTCATTTTCATGTAGTGCTGCCGGTTTTTCACCGTCTCCAAACTGGTGCAAAGTCTCGAACCGCCGGCTGGAACTCCTACCAGATCCGCTCCTCCCCCATCGGAACCAAGGTAGCTTGAAATAATCCTGCTACTATCAGAAGAAGCTTCTATAACAGCCGCTCCCGCTCCATCGGCAAAAATGACGCACGTATTTCGATCCTGCCAGTCAACAATCTTGGAGAGGGTCTCTGAAGCCACCACCAGAACGGTATCATACATCCCGGTGGCAATAAATTGATTTCCCACACTGAGACCATAGAGAAAACCTGAGCAGGCGGCTTCCAGGTCAAAAGCGGCGACCTTCCTTGCCCCTAGCCTCTCCTGAAGGATGCAAGCAGTAGCGGGAAAAATCATATCCGGAGTGATAGTAGCTACCAGGATCATGTCCAACTCCTGGGGCTTCACGTGAGCATCCTTTAGAGCTCTCTTTGCCGCATGATAAGCTAAATCAGAAGAGGCCTCATTTTCGCCAGCGATCCTGCGTTCCCTGATTCCCGTTCTGGTACTTATCCATTCATCCGAAGTTTCCACCATCCTCTCCAGATCTTGGTTGGTCAAGACCCTTTGAGGAATATAGGAACCTGTACCTGCTATCTTAACCTTTCTTAGGCTCATGCTTCACCCTTGTTTTGGCTAGGGCGATTTCGATATGTTGATTTATTCGACCTTGACCATATTGAAAGCTCGCTAAAATGGCGTTTTTTATAGCCTTGCTGGAGGAAGCCCCATGAGCAATCACGCAGACCCCCCTCACTCCCAGCAGGGGAACTCCACCATACTCTGCGTAGTCAAGATCCTTTTTCAATCGCTCCGGCCATTCTCCCAAAACCATTCCTCTCAGTCCAAGGAACACGTTCTTCAGCTCTTTATCAACAATGGCAAGAGCTGTCCTGGCCAATCCTTCCGCAAATTTGAGGATAATGTTTCCCACAAACCCATCACAAACAACAACCTCCACGCCTCCACCCGTAATATCTGCTCCTTCAATATTGCCAACAAAATTCAAAGAGGACTGCCTCAGGAGCCTATGACTTTGAAGAACCAGTTCGTTTCCTTTGTTCTCTTCTGCTCCGACGCTCAAGAGACCCACCCGCGGTTTTCTCCTTTTGAGGACCTTATAAGCATAGATACTACCCATGACGGCAAATTGAAAAAGATGCTCGGGTCGACAATCCACATTAGCTCCTACATCCAGAATAACAACCTTGCCGCCATCCAAGGTAGGAAAAACAGCCGCCAGACACGGACGCTTAACTCCCCCCACCTTCCCCAGCTTAAGTAAACTGCTGGCCATTACCGCTCCGGTATTGCCGGCACTTACCAATCCATCCACCTTCCCCTCTTTAATCAAATCCACCGCTACAGAGATAGAAGATCTTTTCTTTGTCTTGAGAGACCCGGCTGCCGGATCTGCCATTTCAATCACCTCTGGAGCATGAACAATGGAAAAAGGGGGCTCACCAGAGCACAGACTCTTGATTTTGTCCCCGATTCTCATTTCATCTCCAACCAGAACCACCTCAATTTCAGAATTCTCCTCAATAGCCTTCAGGGCTCCTTCAATAACTATTCCTACTCCCTTCTCCGTCCCCATAGCATCAACAGCTACCCTCACTTCTTGCCTACCTCCTTCACCACCTGCTTCCCTTTATAATAGCCACATTCTGGACAGACAAAATGAGGAAGCTTGGGAGCTTTGCACTGAGGACACTGGCTGAGAGAAGAAAGTGACAACTTCTGGCGAGCCTGTCGGTGCCTCCTCTTAGATCGAGTCGTTTTCTTCTTAGGGACTCCCATAGTTGCTCCTTTCTGCTTGTTGAAATCTTAGTCGGGCATCAATGGCCACTCCTCCCTCTTTCCAAACCACCAAAGGATTGGCTTCCACTTCCTTAATCTGGGGGAAGTGGGTTGTGAGATGCGAAAGCCTGAGCAAGAGCTCTTCAACAAGAGCTATGTCAGATGTGGCCTCTCCCCTCGCTCCTCGGAGAAGCTTGGAGATATATTTAGTCTCGTCTATCATCTCTTTTGCCTCTTCAGATGTCAAGGGAGCCACTCTGACAGAGGTATCTTTGTATATCTCTACGTACTTTCCTCCAAGACCAAATCGAACCATATGCCCGA
>CAYYHL010000012.1:0-16955 GCA_964471775.1 uncultured Clostridia bacterium | reverse complement strand
TGGTCCCTGGACAAGGCAGCCGGGTACTTCTCTCGGGGATATGTCCACTACCACGAGTTGGTCAGTGTCTCGGATGGGACACCGCATCCTAACAAAGTTGTTTGGCTGAGACATGTAGCAACGACCAGCTTTACATTTGACGGCGGACCGATGCCGCATATGGGTCACCCTGCATCTCCGGGAGTGGACTACAGGTTCATGCCTAACTGGAAAAAGCCCTATGAAGGAGAAGCTCACTAGGTACCCTGGTACATCTATGTGAGCGGCACGGGGGGCCCCGGTTCAAAGTGGGTCGGGGTCCTTCTCGGCAACAACGTGCTGAGAGAATGCACAGAATGAGAAAGCAGTACTTTGTATCTTGCATTACGGACCCCGAGCACTTTCCGCCTCAGATCGTGTTGATTCACCTCGACTCTGAGGGAGTGGGCAGCCGGGGCCCTGCCGGGAAGTGGTCATTTACATAGTGAATCGGCCAGAGGGGTGAGACCTCACCCCTCTGGACTTCTTGCCGGTCGGTCCAGGGAGCAAAAAGCTATGAATCAAGCAAAGCCCAAAATTCTTATTCTCTTCTACTCCATGTATGGTCACATCTTTCACATGGCCAAGGCAGCAGGCGAGGGTGTGAGTGAAGAAGGTGGTAACACAGTCTTCAAGCAGGTCGCTGAACTCACCCCCGAGCAATACTGGGATGAGAACATACGAAAGGCAAAGGAAGCAATGAAGGATGTCCCCGTTGCGGTTCCTCGAGGTGATCTTCAAGGGATTGATGGAATCATTGTCTTGACACCCACTCGCTTTGGCAACATGGCATCTCAGATGAGGAACTTCTGGGATCAAACAGGAGATGATTGGGCCCGGGGTACCCTCATTGGCAAACCGGCAGCCGTCATTACCAGCAGTGGTACGCAGCACGGGGGACAGGAGACGACCATTGTCTCAACCATGTTCACACTCCTGCACCACGGGTGTATTCTCGTCGGGTTTCCCTACTCTTTCAAAGAGCAGATGACGATGGATGAGATAACCGGAGGCTCACCCTACGGTGTTTCAGCCATTGCTGGCCCACGGGGTGAGCGGATGCCATCAGCCAATGAGCTGAGAATGGCAAGGGATTTTGGAGGGCATCTGACGAAGATAGCGGGACGACTTCTCTCTCAATAACGAACCGCTCTGTGGTAGATGAGAAGCTCTAGTCGGGGAGGAACACCTTGCATTCAGATCCGTATGGCGTAGTTACTCCCAAGCTGTCGGCTTGTGTATCGCAGGAAGGTCTTCCTGAACGGAATGGGAACGTCCCTTCGCCTATACCACCCACCGGGAACAAGAGATGCCACTTGCGAGCCAAGGGATCCTCGATGTGCATGATGCACAGGGCACCATGACTAAAAAAGAATAAGGAGGCTACAATGGTTAGTTCTCTCGAGAGGGGAAAAAGAGTGTGGGTACTCGGAGCAGCTATCATCCTTTTTATCATGGGGATGAACCTGAGCTCCTACTCGGAGGGAGCTGAAGGAGAAGCTACCCGTTCCCTTCAGGAGACAGTGATCCGAGCATCAGAGGAAGTTGGGCCTGCTGTAGTCAATATCCGAACAGTTCAGTTCACCTACGATTCCTTCTTCAGGGTGGTTCCCCGAGGAGGGCAGGGTTCGGGAGTGATCTTCAACAAAGAAGGCTACATTCTCACCAATGAACACGTCATTCATGATGCAGAAGAAATAAAAGTGGTCCTGCCCGACGGCAGAGAGTTTGAAGGAAAACTCATCGGTTCCGATCCCAGCGTCGATCTGGCTGTGGTGAAAATAGAGGCAGAGAACCTTCCTATTGCCGAATTGGGTGACTCAAACAACGTGAGACCAGGGGAGTTCTGCATAGCTATTGGCAACCCTTTTGGCCTGCAGAATACCCTCACCTTTGGTGTCATCAGTGCTATGGGAAGAACCATTGGACCAGCTCCAGGGAAACTGCTCGAGGACCTCATTCAAACCCAGGCTCCCATTAATCCAGGAAACAGTGGGGGGCCGCTGTCGAACCTGGGAGGGCAGGTCATTGGAATCAATACGGCTATCATCCCCTATGGGCAAGGTATCGGATTTGCCGTACCCATCAATACCGCCACCGAGATTATGGATGAGCTCATTGCCTATGGAAGAGTGATACGGCCCTGGCTGGGGGTTTCCACTCTTTGTGTCACCCCCCAAGTCAAGGAACGATTCAACCTCACTGTAGATTCAGGGTGTTACATCATTAGGGTGGTTCCCGAAGGTCCGGCTGAGAAGGAAGGATTGAAGGAGGGTGACGTCATTGTTAAAGTCAATGATCAGGATATAGGAACCATTGAAGATCTTAGACGAGCTCTCAAGACAAAGGAGGTTGGAGAGGAAGTAACGCTCGTAATCGTGAGGGAAGGTGAGCTTCAAACCGTCAGGGTGAAATTGGGAGAGATGCCCAGAGAATAGTCAAAAGAGAAGTGACCCGGGTGGTCTATTATTGTTTCCCACCCTCGCTGTCAACGTAGCGAGCATAGGCAACTTTCAAGGATGACGAAGCGGGAAAACCCGGGGGACAATCACCACAGACAGGAGGCATGAAATGAACGAGGAGAGGCGTATGAAAAGATGCATGCAAGAATTTCTTTCTGGTGCTCTCACAAAAGTCTATCTGAGCTTTGGGGTCGGAATCATAACGGCCCTTGTCGTCATGTCTGCAGGATACTTTGCCGAGGATCCGGGTGCACAATCCTCGGAGACGAAAACTCAACTCGGTCCCGAGCCTGCTGTAGTCTCAGAGGTCTCTGAACGGAGAGCCGACGGTACCATCCAGGAAGGAGAATACCCTCATGAACTTGTTCTCGCTGAGGGAAAGTTCACCGTTTACTGGAGGAATAATAGCGGTTATCTGTATATGGCATTGAAGGGAAGAACAACTGGATGGGTCGCCATTGGCTTCGAGCCAACCTCTCGGATGAAAGATGCCGATATGGTCTTTGGCTGGGTTGAAGAAGATGACAGAGTAATGGTGTTGGATCTTTACACCACGGGCAGGTTTGGGCCGCATCCACCGGATGAGGAGCTGGGGGGAACAAATGACCTTCTTGATGCTGGAGGAAAGGAGGATAATGGCTACACGATCATAGAGTTTAAGCGAAAGATGAACACCGCGGATAGCTATGACAAAGTTCTCACTGCGGGGCAGACGGTACGGTTCATTTGGGCAATGGCCACCCGGGATTCCTTGACCGTCAAGCACAACATACTGAAGGGAAGTGGAGAGCTCGTTCTCGAGGAAGCCAAGCCAGGGTCTGCCCGCGCGTGGATGGACATAGAACTTAAGGATGCTGCAACAGGAGAGAAGTTCAAAATCAGGGACTTCAAAGGGACACCCATTCTACTGGAAAGCTTTGCGGTGTGGTGTCCCACATGCTTAAGGCAGCAGAAGGCGATGCAAGAGCTTAAGGCGAGAGAAGGTGAAAGAGTAGTACACATCTCCTTAGACACAGATCCCAACGAAGACGAAGCTAAGATTAAAGAGCACGCCCAGACTCACGGTCTTGACTGGTATTTCGCAGTATCGCCACTCGAGCTGACCAAGGCTTTGATGGATGAATTTGGCTTGAGGATCGTGAGCGCTCCAAGCGCTCCGGTGCTGCTCATCTGCGAGGACCAATCGACAAGATTCCTAAGGAGTGGAGTCAAGTCTGCTGATGAACTCCTCTCAGAGATAAACAAGGGCTGCTAGTGTGGAAATCGATCTCCTATTCGATATTGCCTTGCCGTTTGTTTTGGGTCTTCTCACGCCATTGGGAGCAGTTTGTGTGTTGCCGTTATATCCGGCCTTTGTCGCCTCCCTTTCCAATGAGGTGTCGAGGAAAGAGTCAGACAAGAAAGTCATTATCCTCTTTGGTCTTCTCATGACCTCGGGAGTGATTGTGTTCATGTTTCTGCTGGGACTCGTATTCACCACAATCCTGCAGGTTTCACTGACAGCGGTAATAGAAATCATCTCTCCCATAGCTTTTGGCATCTTGATCGTTATCAGCATACTGTTGCTCTTGAATATTGATGTGGGAAAACTGCTTCCGAGAGTTCGTGTTCCATTGGCGAGGAGTCCGCTAGCAAAGGGATTCATAAGTGGTTTCTTTTTTGGGGCTGTCGTAGTACCATGCAACCCCTTGTTTATCGCGACTATGTTTGCTCGAACACTGCTGAGCCTGGATGTGGTCGGCAACATCCTGAAGTTCTTGTTTTTCGGCATTGGACTGGCGTTTCCCCTGCTGGCATTCGCACTGATCTCGGCTGCCGCAAGCCAGGCCATAATTGGATTTCTCACCACGCGCCGTCGGGTGATAAACCTTGCAGCCGGGGCAATCATGCTTCCCGTTTCCGTATACTACCTCGTATTTGTTTTCAAAATATTCGGAGGGTGACAAAATGAGAAAAACCTACTTGTTCATGGTAATAGGTTTGGCAATCACTGTTTTCTTGGCCTCTGTCCCATTGACAGCTGCCCAGGAGAAAATTCGTGAGATTGTTGAGATGGAAGAAGAAATGGGGATAAAGATGACCGCTCGGGGGGTAAAATACATTGTTGACCCAGCCAAACTTGTCCCCGGCGCGTCCAAAGATGGGATTCCTTCAATAGATGATCCCAAATTCGTCTCTGTTGAGGAAGCTGATGGGTACATTCAGGACAATGAGCTCGTCTTAGCGATTGTCTACAAAGGCGTTAAAAGGGTCTATCCCTTGCAAATAATGGTATTCCACGAAATTGTAAATGAAATCATTGTGAATGATCCCATACTTATCACCTATTGCCCCTTGTGTGGTTCCGGAATTGCTTTTGAGCGAAGAATAGATGGTGAAGAGGTTGAATTTGGTGTATCTGGCAAACTATACAACTCGAATCTGGTGATGTATGATAGAAAAACAAACTCTTACTGGACTCAGGTTGATGGTCTGGCAATCGTAGGAGAACTGTCAGGCACTAAACTAAAGCTCCTGCCGATTGACACTGTGACCTGGCGAGATTGGAAAAAGGAGCATCCAGAATCTGAGGTCTTAAGTCAAGAAACTGGTTACCTGCGCCCGTATGGTAAAGATCCGTATGGAAGCTACTATGAGGACAGTTTTGTATGGTTCCCGGTCGAAAGCAGGGATGATAGGATCCATCCTAAAACGGCTGTGTTCGGTCTAGAAGTGGAGGGTGTCTTCAAAGCCTACAAGGAGAAGGACCTCGAAGAATTGAGGACAATAGAGGACAGTGTTGCAGAAACTAGGATAAGACTGGAAAGAGACGATGCCGGTAGCTTACACATCACCAACCTAGAGACGGGAGCGCAAATTGTTGCCCAGAGAACCTTCTGGTTTGCTTGGTACGCGTTCCATCCTGATACCCAGGTGTATACGAGATAAGGTTGCGACATAGGCGCTTGACCCACCAGCCCTGAGAAATGATGAGAATAGTCCCTCCAAGGAGTGCTGCCTTCATGTTACAAACCGGTGCAATATGGCCTGTGCCCACTGCATGTTCTTTTCGGACTCTGGGCGTCAACCAAGCAAGGATGCACGTCGTGCTGTAGGTCAAGAGACTCTGATTCAGCATCCGACGTATAGGCAGAGGTTCCTGCCGTCACTACTTCAGTATTTGAAGAAGGAGGTGGTGGTGCACCGGGTGGGAAAGCGAAGAAAGGCAAGCTAACGAGAGATTAACACCATGGGAGGTAAGGAATGGCAGAAGTAAAAGTGTATTCAACCCCTACTTGTCCATTTTGCAAGAAAGCCAAGCAATTCCTGAAAGAAAATAGCATCCCTTTTGAAGACCTGGACGTAGCTGAGAACGCAGAGGCGCGGAGTGAAATGATCAAAAAATCGGGTCAGACGGGAGTTCCTGTTCTGGACATTGATGGGGAAGTAATTGTAGGGTTCGATGTGGAAAAGGTAAGGAAAGCTCTGGACATCTAGGTAACGAGGGCGGGGACATAGAAGAGTTCTTAGAACACAGGTGAGATTCATGAGTGAAGAGATGTACGATACTGTTATAGTTGGGGCAGGAGTAGCTGGTCTCGGTGCGGCGCTCTACGCTGGAAGATTTCAAATGAAGACTGCAGTGGTTGGCGAAACACTCGGGGGAACCATTATTCTGACAAACGATGTGGCAAACTATCCGGGATTCGCTCAAATAACGGGTATGGATCTAGCGGAGAAATTGCAGGCACATGTCGAGGATTATGACGTTGAATTTGTGGAAAAAGAGGTCAGCCGAGTTGAAAGGTGTCCGGAAGGGTGCTTTAAGGTGTTCACTGATAAGGAATATCTTCATACCTCCACCGTCATATTTGCCACCGGCACCGAGTGGAGGAAGCTGAGAGTATCTGGAGAGGAAGAGTTCCGCAACAGGGGTGTACATTATTGTGCGTTATGCGATGGTGCCCTGTACAAAGATAAGGTTGTTGGAGTTGTGGGTGGCTCTGATTCAGCAGCAAAAGAAGCTCTGGTGCTGGCAGAGTACGGCAGGAAGGTGTACATCATCTACAGAAAAGAGAGAATTAGACCAGAACCGATCAATCTGGGCCGAGTTATGAGCCATAAAAGAATTGAAATAATAAACAACACCAGTGTAACAGCGATAAAGGGGGATACATTTGTTACTGGCGTCACCGTTGATAGACCGTACAAGGGGTCAACCGAATTCCAGCTGGACGCCCTATTTATTGAAATCGGACATACCCCTCTATCAGACCTCGCGAGAAAGGTGGGAGTTGAACTGAATGAAAAAGGTGAGATCAAGATTGATCGGTATGCGAAAACCAACGTACAAGGTGTCTTCGCCGCGGGCGATGTGGCTGATACGGAGTTCAAGCAGGCAATAACAGGAGTGGCCGAGGGTGTAACCGCTGCCTACTCGGCATATCACTATGTCAATGAACACGAACTTATTTGCTATCATAGTGATGAGGAGTAGGAAGTTCTTGCACAGTGTGAGGCGCTCGAATCCAACCCAGATCATATAGGACTCATTGGTTCTCTTTCCTCTTTCCCTCGCACCGAAAGCCACACCAAGCTGTGTATCCTGCCGGAGACTGTCGGGAAAAAAGAGTTTTGTTTCTTCCGGTGGCCTAATTGAAAGTGGAGTACGCTATAAAGCATGAGAGAAAAGGAATCAGGAATGAAGATTACTCGTGTTTTGTTTTGGGAGGTGACATAGGAGGTACCCATACTAACCTAGGTATATTTGGGGTGAGGGGTAACAGGCCGATTCTTCTATTTTCGTTGCATTTCAAGAGCCAAGAGTTGAACTCCCTTATTCCGGCCGTAGAGAAGGTGGTAGACTATACCAAGAAGGAGCACGACATACACGTGGAAAGGGCCTGCTTTGGTGCCGCGGGTAGAATATCAGCAGACAGAGACTCTGGCCAATTAACCAATGTAGAATGGGACATAACGACAAAAGAGATACTGGAGAAAACGAGCTTGAAGTCGGCCTTTCTCGTCAATGATTTTGAGGCAATAGGATACGGGATGAACCTTTTGGATCTGAGCAACGAGAGCGACATATTCAAAATAAAACATAATCCCCATTTGCACAACGAGTTGCCAAAAGCGACCAAGGCCGTAATCGGAGCTGGAACTGGATTGGGCAAAAGCATACTGGTCTATTCAGACACCCAGAAGATTTACGTTCCCATCCCCAGCGAAGGAGGTCATGGAGATTTCTCGGCGCAGAATCACTTGGAACTAAAGCTTCTGGATTTCATCAAGAAAAAGAGGAATATCAAGCGTGCGGTTAACTATGAAGAAGTCATCTCGGGAAGAGGTCTCGAGGTAATCTACCTATTCCTTCGGACTCTGAAGCGATTCGGAGGAACGGCGTATAGTGAGGCCATCGACAAGTCAAAGGAAAAGGTAAAACTTATTGCACTCTACAAGTCTAAAGACAGAACCTGCAGAGAGACTTTTCGCCTGTATAGTGTATTCTATGCACGATGCGCAAAGAACTTTGTCTTAGACACTTTGGCACGAGGAGGCCTGTATATCGCGGGGGGTATAGCCTCGAGAAACAAGGAGATATTCAGGACGAAGGAATTCATGGAAGAGTTCGAAAACGTTACAGACATGTCAGAAATACTCAAGGCTACGCCCGTTTATGTAATCGTGAATTACGATGTGGGGATGTATGGGGCCGGCGTTGCAGCTTCCTGCAACCCGTATCAACATAACTAGCCCGTTTAAATACACGAAGGGGGGGCTAAAATGAAGATATTCATCGACTCGGCCAAACTGGAGGAGATAGAAAAGGCCGCTTGCTGCGGCATACTGGATGGAGTAACTACCAATCCATCTCTTATTAAGAAGGCCGCTGAGGAGTTGAAAGAAGAAGGAGAAACCATTGACATGGAAGGCTACATTAGGAAGATTCTTCAAGCGGCCAGAGAAGTTCCGGTAAGCTTAGAGGTCATCGGCACCAGCTACCGTGAAATGGTTGAAGAAGGAAAAAGGCTTTTTGAGCTCTTTAGCCCTGTTGCGGGCAACGTGTATGTGAAGATACCGGTCAATCCTTCTTTGGGAAGTCATGGGGAAGCTGCATTTGATGGGATTCACGCAATCCAAGAGCTTTCCCGATCGGGAATCCCCGTCAACTGCACTCTCATTTTCACGCCAGAACAAGCCCTAATGGCCGCAAAATCTGGAGCTCGCATCGTCAGCCCCTTCGCGGGTCGAGTCGATGACTACATCAGGGCCCATCACGCCATTAGCTTTGAGAAAAGCGACTATTTCCCCACTTCTGGCTGGAAAACGGAGGATGCAGTACTAGAAGACGATGGGATCGTATCGGGTGTTGATCTCATCAGGCAGTGCGCCGAAATCTTCTTGAGATTCGGCATCAAATCGGAGGTTCTGGCGGCAAGCCTGCGAAATCCCAGGCAGGTACGAGAAGTTGCTCTCGCGGGGGCAGACATTGCCACTCTACCTCTGAGTGTCATCGAGCGTCTGCTGGTCCATCACCAGACCCAGGAGGGCATGGCAAGATTTGTGAAGGACATCATCCCTGAATACGCGGATCTCGCAAGGGGGAGAAGGAAGTGAAACAAATAACGTTTTCATACAGGGACAGTGCCCGTATTTCAAGTAGGGAACTCAGCGAGGTGGCCGGAAAGCTTCAGGAAGAAATCCAGAACATGAAGAAAGCCGTTTTGCTCGGCTATGATGACGACAGAGCATCGATAAACCTACCGCATGATCGAGAAATGCTGAGTTCCGTGGAAGCCATGGTGCGGAAGAAACGTCGGCTGAAACCCCTCTATCTCGTAGTAGTGGGGATTGGAGGAAGCAATTTGGGAACCATGGCAGTGCAGGAGGCCGTGTTAGGAACCTCATATAATCTATTCAGCCCCGAGACGAAGATTCTCTATGCGGATACGGTGGATTCCGACTCAATGAAGTCAATCCTACGAACAATTGAACCTCTTCTAGAAGAAGGGGGCAACGTTCTCATAAATGGGGTAAGCAAATCAGGTGCGACCACTGAAACTGTGGCCAACTTTGAAATCCTGGTTGAGGCCCTGGCGAAAAGCAAGAAGGATTATGAAGAATACGTGGTAATCACCACGGACAAGGATTCTAAGCTCTGGTATCTGGCCCTGAAGAATGGCTTTGGTGTTCAAGAAATACCGAAGAGGGTTGGCGGGAGGTATTCTGTCTTTTCGCCGGTGGGTGTTCTTCCCCTGGGCATTATCGGGGTGAAGATTGATAGTCTCCTGGAGGGGGCAGCCTGGATGAGGGACAGGTGCCTGAACGAAGACCTGGAGGAAAACCCTGCATCTCTTGGTGCTGCGTTGCTTTATCTCCATCACAAGCAGGGTAAGAGCATTAGCGACCTATTCTTGTTCAGCAACGATCTTGAATCGGTGGGAAAATGGTTTAGGCAGCTGATGGCCGAGAGCATAGGCAAGGAATACAACAGGAAGGGAGAGAGGATCTTCGCTGGCATCACCCCAACCGTCTCGACCGGATCTACGGACCTGCACTCGATGGCACAGCTTTACCTCGGAGGACCCTACGACAAATTCACCACCTTTGTTCGGGTGGGAAAAAACAACTCAGAGATCGCTGTCCCCGACCTAGAAGAATACTCAACCCTGGTGAGCGGGATACAGAAAAAACCCTTGTCAGACATTATGGATGCAATTCTCGAGGGAGTGAAGGTCGCTTTCGGCAACGGCAAACGGCCTTTTGCCGAGATCACACTTCCCGACAAATCCGAGGCCTCCATAGGTCAACTGCTGCAGCTTGAAATGATGGAAATGATGTATCTCGGAGCTCTATTGGGGGTCAATCCTTTTGATCAGCCGAACGTTGAAATGTACAAGAGCGAAACACGAAAGATACTTGGAGGCCGAGCATAATGACTGACAAGATAGAGGGCCACGCTGTGATCGTGGTATTCGGCGCTACCGGGGACCTCGTCAAGAAGAAATTAATTCCGGCCCTCTACAACCTGTATGCCAAGAAGATTATCGCCCGGCGGGCACCGATAATAGGGGTTGCGCGAGGAGCCCTGACCAAAGACGAATTTGTCAAGCTACTGAGGTTTGACGAATTCATACCGAACGGCGAGAAGAAAACGCTATCTGGATTTCAAGAACAAATATACTACCTATCCTTGGATCTTGGCGAGAGCCGGAACTGCACTGATTTTGCGAAGCTTGTTCAGAGTCTCGGCAAGAGACATGGCTCGGACGGCAATATACTATTCTACCTTGCTCTACCCCCGAGTCTCTTCGAATCAGCCGTGGGGGTAGTAGAATCAAGCGGGTCACTCGAGGCAGGTGGATGGAAACGGATAGCCTTTGAGAAACCCTTCGGCTATGACCTTGGCTCTGCAAGAGCATTAAACGATTGCATCGTTCGTGTCTTTCAGGAAGGAGACATTTACAGGATAGATCATTACCTCGCTAAGGAACTTGTGCAGACTATTCTGGTTCTCAGGTTTGCCAACTCTATCTTCGAAGAGATTTGGAATCATAAGTTTGTTGATAATGTGCAGATAACGGTTGCAGAGAAGATCGGAGTTGAAACGCGAGGCAATTACTACGATAAAGCTGGTGCAGTGCGAGACATAGTTCAGAATCATCTCTTGCAGATTCTGGCCCTTGTGTCGATGGAGCCCCCAAAATCATTGAATGCTGACCATATCAGAGATGAAAAGGTGGAAGTATTGAAGGCACTCAAGAAAATACAACCCGGCCAAGTGGTGATAGGTCAGTATGGTGAGGGCGTCGTCGAGGAGGAAAAGGTGCTACCCTACAGAGAAGAAAAGTTTGTTTCGCCTCGCTCCGAAACCGAAACCTATGCAGCACTGAAAGTGTACATACACAGCAAAAGATGGAAGGGTGTCCCGTTTTACCTGAGAACTGGAAAGAGACTCGCGGCAAGTTTTGCCCAGGTAAACCTTGTTCTAAAGGATGCTCCTCGCGGACTCTTCTTGGAACAGGAATCTGGTCCAGCGCCAAACGTTATTACCATACGAATTCAGCCTGACGAGGGAGTGGCAATAGAGTTCAATGCCAAGCATCCCGGTTATGGGATGAAACTCCATCCAGCCACTATGGAATTTTGTCGGCCATGCCAGTTCGATATGAATTCTCCCGAGGCTTACGAAAACTTACTCCATGAGATATTGCGGGGAGACCAAACGCTATTTACCAGATGGGATGGGGTCAAGGCAAGCTGGGAATTCGTAGATCCCGTGCTGCAGATCATCAAGAATAGAAAAAAGGACTTCCCAGACTACGAGGCGGGAAACCTTGGCCCTAGCGATGCCGAAAGACTCATTGTGGAAGACGGAAGGAAATGGTGCCTGCCAAGAAAAAGGGACGCTGCAGCCGGATAGACGTGAAGAAGCACCGAGCGATCGATCCTTGAAGCTAAGCCCAGCCTCGAAAACACCCGGTAGAAAAAGGCTTTTCTTGTCCGGGAGAGATATCAAGTGGAAAAGTACAAGACAAGGCGAAATAAGGAAAGAGAGGGGGCGGTGCCAGAATGGCGAAAATCATCTCCTACCCGAACGAGTATGAGCTGGAAAAAGGTGCCGCAGACATTATCTCGCAATTTCTTAAGAAGCTACTTCTAGACCAAGGTGCCGTCGTCTTCAGTATTCCTGGAGGAAGGAGTGTCACTGGAATATTCGAGCAACTAGGGAAGAAGAACGTCTCGTGGGAAAAGATACATATTTTCATGGTTGATGAGAGACTCATCCCCTTGGATGATCCGCAAAGCAACTTCCAACTGGCTAGAGAACACTTCATCGACAAACTCCTTAGCCGTGGAGACCTGCCGCGTAGAAACGTTCATCCTTTTATCATGGACCAGTCAAAACCTGATTTCGGTACTTCAGACTACGGGCAAGAACTTGAAAGACTTGGGGGCTGTCATGACCTTGTTCTGCTGAGCTCTGGGGAAGACGGCCATGTGGCGGCTCTTTTCCCCGAACATCATTCGATCCTGGATGAATCACCCTCGTACATAGTTTTCCATGACTCTCCAAAACCGCCGAGGGGAAGGATGAGTATTTCACCCAGACTCCTCATGAAGTCAAGAATTGCAGTTCTACTTTTCAAAGGTGAAGCAAAAAGGGCTGCCTACGCCAAATTCCAGGATGAGCGACTGACCCCGAGATTGTGTCCTGCAAAACTCGTTCTATCCGTTGAGGAGTCATACATCCTAACCGATTTAACGTAGGAGACTCGGAGGTACAGAATGATTGAAACAGACGCATTAAAGGACCTAGCAACTATTCTTAGAAGAGATGTTTTGAAAATGACCACAAAAGCAGGAAGCGGCCACTCAACCACGTGTCTTTCCTGCGCAGAAATAATGAGCGTGCTGTTCTTTCAGGTAATGGCCTACGATGTGGCGAACCCACAAGGCCCCGACAATGACGAGTTTATCCTGAGCAAAGGGCATGCTGCTCCCATACTATACGCGGCGCTGGCAAGAGCTGGCTGCACTACGAAAGACATTATGACCTTGAGGGAGTTTGGCAGTCCTTTTGAAGGTCATCCCATGCCGTCCTCGCTCGAATGGGTGAAAGTCGCTACCGGGAGTTTGGGACAGGGACTCTCGGTTGGTGTCGGCATGGCATTGGCCGCGAGGATGCAGAAGAGAAAGTATAGAACATATGTACTACTGGGTGATGGTGAGCTCGCTGAGGGATCGGTGTATGAAGCCGTACAATTGGCAGTCCATTACGGTCTGGATAATCTATGTGCCATCATAGATGTCAACCGGTTGGGACAGAGTGGCGAGACCATGCTGGGACACGATGTTCAGGCATACAATGTACGCTTTGCTTCATTCGGCGCTAGCGTTATGACGGTGGAGGGTCATGACATTCCGCAGCTGATTGGCGCGTTCTCTGAAGCACAAAGAACCCAGAAAAAACCGAGCATTGTCCTGGCAAAGACATTCAAAGGAAAGGGTGTTTCCTTTCTGGAGAATCTGGAGGGGTGGCATGGGAAAACCCTGAGCCAGGAGGAACTTGAACGGGCACTCAAAGAACTCTCAGACCCAAGAATGCCCGAGATTGAACTCCGGAAACCCCCAAAGACAACCTTTGCGGTGAGAAAACCGAAGAGGGCGATCAAGACTCATTACAAGCGAGGAGAGATGGTTGCGACAAGAGAAGCATATGGGAATGCGTTAGTCAAATTATCCCGAAAAGACAATCTCCTCATTGCAACCGATGCAGAAGTCAAGAACTCAACTTTCGCGCAAAAACTATCCGAGGCACATCCGGAACGATTTGTGGAGGCGTATATTGCAGAGCAGAATATGGTGGGTATGGCTCTCGGTATGAGCGTCAAGGGCTTCAATGTCTTTGCCTCCAGCTTTGCTGCATTCTTGTCAAGGGCCCGTGATCAACTAAGGATGGCTGCCTTGTCGGAGGCGAACCTTACGTTGGTAGGGTCTCATGCAGGTGTTTCCGTAGGAGAAGACGGACCATCACAAATGGGGCTGGAGGATATAGCTCTGTTCAGAGGCCTACCTGGGAGTATAGTTCTCTATCCGAGTGACGCCGTAGCTTCAGAGAAACTCGTTGAGCTTGCAAGCAAAATCGAAGGGCTGAAATACATACGTACCTCTAGACCGAAGACACCTGTGATCTATGATAATAACGAGGATTTTCCGCTGGGCGACTTCAAGGTCTTGAGAGAGTCTGACAAAGACCAAGCCGTAGTTCTCGGTGCTGGGGTTACAGTGCACGAGGCCCTGAAAGCCTATGAAGAATTGAGTAGACAGGGAATGTACGTTGCACTAATTGATCTCTACTGTATTAAGCCATTCCATGCACCAAAGTTGGAAGTGCTTGTGAAGAAAAAGGGGAGCAAACTCCTTGTGGTAGAAGATCATTATCCGGAGGGTGGCATAGGGGAGATGGTAGCTACAGCGCTCAGCAATTCGTCTGTCAAAATGAGCTGCTTGGCAGTGAGAAAGGTTCCTCATTCCGCCGGACCCATGGTCCTGATGAAAGATCAGTCTATTGACAGAGATGCTATTGTCGAGTCAGTAATCAGACTAACAAGATCGACATGACAGCATCGTTTGGATATTGCTGGTTTTCCTGGGCTGATATCCCATGCAGATTCTTGAGCTCGCTGAGCTTGGGACCCGGATAAGTACGTCAGGTTATGCCTCTGGGCGGTCCTTCCGCATCCACTCGGTGTGGAATGTGCCTTTTTGGTCTATTCTTCGATAAGTGTGTGCTCCAAAGTAGTCCCTTTGTGCCTGAATGAGGTTTGCTGGCAGTCTAGCAGTTCTGTAGCCGTCAAAATAGGCGAGTGCTGAACTCAAGGCAGGTGCTGGTATACCCAGATCTATTGCCGCAGTGACAACCATGCGCCACTTATCCTGGGCTTCCTCAACGCTTTCTCTAAAGTAAGGATCGAGCAATAAGTTGGCAAGGTTCTGATTCCGGGTAAAGGCCCGGCTAATTTCGTCAAGAAATCTGGCCCTTATGATACAACCACCTCTCCAGATCATACTGATCTTCGCCAGATTAAGATCCCAGCCATACTCTTTCCCCGCCTCTTTCATCAGAGCGAATCCCTGGGCGTAGCTACAGATCTTCGCAGCGTAGAGTGCATCCTCAATTGCCGCCAGCAAATCATCTTTGCTGCCCTCGTACTTTCGGGCCGGACCTCTAATGAGTTTCGCTGCGTCAAGCCGTTCATTCTTGATGGCAGAGACATACCTGGCAGAAACTGCCTCCGCAATGGTAGGTGCCGGCACCCCCAGGTCCAGCGCTGATTGGCTGGTCCATTTGCCGGTGCCTTTTTCAGCGGCTTTGTCCAGAATCATCTCCACCAGCGGATTTCCCGTGGAATCCATCCGAGAAAAGATATCAGCGGTGATTTTGATAAGATATGAATTGAGTCTCCCTTGATTCCATCGGGAAAACGTGCGGTGCAGCTCTTCAGCATTCATGCCCAACGCATTCCTCATAAGGTCATATACTTCAGAGATAAGCTGCATATCCCCATATTCAATACCATTGTGAGCCATCTTAACGTAGTGGCCCGCACCATCGGGGCCAATATAGGAACAACAGGGAATGTTATCAACCTGGGCAGCTATTCTAGTAAAGAGCGATTCTACCAGATTGTACGCCTCTGGTTGGCCGCCGGGCATAATGGCAGGACCCTTCAGAGCTCCCTCTTCACCGCCGCTGATCCCGGCGCCAACATAGAGGATACTCTTTTCGGCAAGACGTTCGCTCCGTCGAATGGTATCCTTAAAGAACGAGTTGCCTCCGTCGATAATGAGGTCCCCGGGATCCAGAAGGGGTAGGAGTTTGTTGATGGAATCGTCTACCGCCGAGCCCGCCCTGACCATCAACACTATTCTCCTTGGTCTTTCCAGAGTCTCAACTAAGTCTTCTACACTGTACGTACCCGTTATGTTTCTCCCTTTGGCTCTGGCTTCCAGGAACGTGTCCATCTTTTCGACGGTTCTATTGTAGACTGCGACTGAATAGCCGTGTTTTTCCATATTGAGAACCAGATTCTCACCCATGACAGCCAGCCCGATGAGTCCTAGATCACATTTTCTCATTGTGGCCCTCCTTCTTGAGCAAAGTCTGGACCACCCAAAAAAAATCCCCGTGAGGCACCGCTCAAAACTCTTCACGGGGATTTGTCCAGCAAAAACTCAACACGAGCTCTTGCACTTACACATGCCCTTTGAGGTCTTGGCAACCTTCACGATCTTCATAGTCACCACCTCCTCTTGTCCGGAGAGATACCTGCTTGCCCGTTACGAAAGGCCATCTCTCCCTAGACCTATCATAGTAAAACTCAATCCCTTGTCAACCCCCCCTAAATCAAAACGCGTAACCCCTAACTGTAGTCTCACAGACACTTTCTAGAAGATTCGAATCGGTTCTGGGAAAACAAGCATTTGCTGTTTTGCGCCTCTGCCCGGCCCGGAAGGATGTCTGGTCCGGGAACGGGGCGATGCTAGATAGTATGAGGTAAGTTGTGCAATCCCTCAAGGACTGGCAAACTCCGTTGAGAGTCTTTCTTCAGGAGGTGGTTAAAACATGTTTTGATCGAGGCATCTTGGGTAGCTATTCGCTCATCAGTCTACCCTGTCCCAAAGGCCACCGGGGTAGCGTAAGCTGCTCAAAGGAGAATTTCTTACAGAGGGTGGCAAAAAATATTCACTCGCTACAGTCTTTACCTGGCGAACGCTAGCAGCTTTTGGGCCAAAGCAATCCCAAAAGATGGTTGAATTTCTCCAGTGAAAAGGGGGATCAGAAAGAAAAATAGAAGCTAGGTGTTCCAAGTAGAAGATTCGTAGAGACCCCGTGCACAGGTCATTTAGAGAAATCTAAATGACCTGTTTTTTTATCTTCACATAGTCTGGTAGGTAAATTGCTCTCCCAAGGATGGGATTAACCTC
>CAYYHL010000011.1:0-17370 GCA_964471775.1 uncultured Clostridia bacterium | reverse complement strand
AGCTGCAGACTTTTGGGGAGCTGCCGTTAACAGGAGGGGCCGCTGGGAGGTGGATTTGGGCAAGGGAGCGGACTGCATCTGGATAGAAAAACAAACGGCCGTGTTCCTGGAGATAATGCACGTAGCCTCTCAGCTAATTCAGGTAATGGATGTTATCATAGAGCTACCTGGGGAAGCGTCCAACCTGAAGTACGATGAGAACAAGGGAGTACTTGCTTATTCTTTGCCCGAAGAGCTTGCAACAGGTTACTGCGAGCTTGATCTGTCCCTGAAGTGTAAACCTCGCCTTACAGCTGCTACCTATAAGGCGTATGCAAATCCCGATATATCCGAAGGAGACATGTGGGTAGCTAAGGCAATCTTCAAGAATACCGGGGAATGCAGTATCCGAGATTTGAAGGTAAACTACAAATTGGGTGAATACGCCGACTGGTCAATCCCCAAAAGCTACTCACTAATTGTTCCTGGAGGGTGTGTGGTAGACCTCTACTATCCAGTAATCTCATCAAAAGTCACAGAGCTTCTGACCCGCACCCCAGTTGACGTGAGAATGAAATACGAGTTCAGAGATCAGGAAGGAAACATCTATTCAGACGTTACCGGCGAAAGGATAGAAATACTTGGAATAAATCAGATGGAATTTTGCAATCTGAGCATGGAGGAGATCACAGGTACCTGGGTGGAGTATTTTTCCAATTCCCCTCTTCTTGCAGCCTGGGTCACTCATCTTGACTCTCCAGTGAAAGCCGTTGCCGGGATGGTATCACGTTTGGCCGGGGGAGTCCCCAGCTCATTGGATCGAGAATCAGCTATCAAGTTCTGTAGAGCTCTTTATGATCTGGAAGTAGCCAACGGAATGGCCTACCAAACTCCTTCTGGTTTTTTGAGAGACTATACACCTGGCCAAGACATCAAATATCCCCGGGATGTTCTAAGGGATAAATCGGGAACCTGCGTGGATCTTGCCATACTTTACGCCGGTGTATGCGAGGCGGTAGGCCTTAAAACTCTTCTCATTACTCTTCCGGGGCACTGCTTCCCTGTGATCTACCTTCCTGATGGAGAACTTCTGCCCGTTGAGTGCACCGGAATAAGTGGAGCTGCAGTGGGGGTTCCTGCGGTAAAAGCTCTATCCTTTGATCAAACTGTAGAGTTCGGTTTCAAGCAGCTTTCGGAGCTCAAAATGGGAATGCACTATGTGGTTGATGTGCGAGAGATGCAACAAAAGGGAGTGGTAAGTCCGGAGCTGCCGAGGCTGGAAGGTGATATCCTGGAAAGATGGGGCTGGCGTCTTACCCCAGAATTCAGCAGAGGGGCCGAGGAGGGAGAAACAATAGCTGGCACTGAAGATGCCAACACATACTCAAGCGAGGAACACAAATTGTCCTTTGTTTATCCTGGGGGGTGGAAAGTTCAGGAAGAGGAGGGAGTCGTGCATGTAATTCATCCGCAGACCCTTGCCTGGATAACTATGTTAAGAACAGTCCAGGATTTTGATCCACAAAGTTTCCTGCAAAATGTAGAAGCCCATTTGAAACAACAGTACCAAGATTTTGCTGTAACCGGAAGAAAACAGGTGGTAGTTAATGGTGTAGATGCATTGAGGGTAGATGCTCAATCTACCTCTCCCGAAGGAGGAGTCCTGATTCACACTCTGTTGCTTCTATACGAGAACAATCTGGCAAAGGTGTTGGCAGCATGCGATGTGCTGAGGGAACAACAACTTAACCTGTACCCAATCGTAGAACAAGTATTCAACAGCATTACTCTCCTCAACGAATAACCCGACCCAAGGGATTGCATCTGAGTTTTTTTGAGGTCTTCCGTTGGGAAGATGAATGCAAAGGGTGTCTACCCTCAAGATAGTCGCGGGACCCCTCCTCATATTCCTTGGACTACTATCCAAAATGACCTAAAAGTATTAAAATACTTGAGACTGTTTGGGACCCAAAGGATAGAGCAAGTTAAGAGAAGCAGAATAGGCCTAAGAAGGGAGGATAAGAAATGCTGAGAAGAAAAGAAAGAATAGTACGTCTGGTAGGAATCCTGACTTTTCTTGTTCTTGCAAAATGGGGATATTCTTCTGTGTTTGCTGAAGAAGTCAAGATTCTCTCAGCCGTACCTCAAGGTTCCGTGGAGAGTATTAAAGAGACCTCCGCCATTATTGTCAGTTTCAACCAACCCATGGTCCCCCTCCAGAAACTTGCCGGGGAAGAAGAAACAGGCCCTCTTCGCATCAAACCCTCAGTTTCTGGAAAGTATCGCTGGATGGGAACACGCACCTTAGTTTTTCTTCCCGAGGAAGGTAGGCTTCCTTATGGAACTCACTTTACTGTTACTTTGCCGGCCGGTTTCTCCTCAATTTCCGGCGAAATCTTAAAAGAGGATTTTTCGTGGTCATTCCAAACTCCCCCACCAAACATCGTTTACCACTGGCCTCGAGATAAAAGTCAGTGGATTGGTTTGAATGAAGTTATGATCCTTCAGTTCAATCAGAAGGTGCCTCTTGAGGAGGCAAGAGGGTTCTTGGAACTTACAGGAAGAGATCCTGAAGGAAGAAAGACTTATCTTCCCTTTCACTTGAGATATTTATCTCAAGAGGAGATGGATGAAGAGAATCTTCGAGCCAGGGAAGGAGAAATTCTCGTCTTGACACCTGAAGAAAAACTTAAGCCGGCCTGCCTTTACCAGGTAAGGCTTCTCAAAGGGCTTCCAGCAGCAGAAGGTCCTTTGGGGATGGTGGAGGAATATAGATTTGGCTTTTCAACTTACGGACTCTTTAGATTTCTAGGTATGGATAAGCCTCATCTCAGTCATCCTGGAGAATATGTGGTGCTTGATTTTAGCAATCCTGTCTCCTACAGGGAAGTAGCTACGAAAATCTCTTTTCAGCCCGAGGTAGAAATACCTGATTACTATTACCAATGGGCCTATTCTTCCCCCCGCATTCACCTGTATCTGACTCTTCAGCCCGATACACTTTATGCAGTAAACTTCTCTCCTGATCTTAAAGATAAATTTGGAAACTCTCTGGATGAGGAAGTAGATTTCACCTTTACCACAGGTCCCTATTCTCCCTGGGTCTGGATGCCTACCCGGTGGGCAGTTCTCGAGGCTTATGCAAATCTCTTATATCCCATCACCTTCATGAACGTAAGAAAGGTGCGGCTTCGAGCCACCTCACTCGAGGTAGATCAGGTTATTCCGCTTCTTTCAAAAGAAGGAGTTTTCCGGCAGGATGAGGAAATTAAAGGTTTGAAGAGCTTCCTTAATGTTAGTAGGGAATGGACAATAACAGGACCGCGGAATGAGGAGATGGTAGATTTCATAAAAGTCAAGGATATCTTAGGCCAAAAGAGGTACGGCGCTATTTTTGCAGAGCTCTTTATTCCCGAAGTAGAAAAATATCAAAGGTATAGAAGAGTTTTTATTCAAGCCACGGAAATGGGAATTACGGCCAAATTCTCTGCTGAAAATAATCTTATCTGGCTCACCAGCCTCAAAACCGCCGCTCCCATAGAAGGAGCCCAGGTAGAAATAAGAGATGATTTCAACAAAGTTTTCTGGCGAGGGGTCACTGATTCTGAAGGGTTGGCACAAACACCAGGATGGAAGAGCCTGGGGATAAAGGCTAAGAGAGGCGGAGAAAAACCTCGTCAGTGGGTTCTTATTAGGCGAGGAGAGGACACTGCCTTTATCAATTCTGATTGGGGGACAGGAATTTACCCCTATCAGTTTGGTATCTCGTATGACTGGGGTCCAGTCCCACAGAAACTTGCGGGTTACATCTTTACAGAAAGAGGTCTTTACAGACCGGGAGATGAGGTTCATCTCAAGGCAATAGTGAGGGAGAAAAAGAAGGGGAAGTGGGAAATTCCTGAGGCAAAAGAGGCCTGGATCTTCGTAAATAATTCTCGGAATGAGGAAATTTTCAAGCGCAAAGCTCATCTTTCTTCTTACGGTTCTTTCCCCCTCTCTCTTATTTTAGAAAAAAACGCTCCTTCGGGGTACTACAGAATTGAGGTTTCTCCTTTTGAAAATGAGGAAGAGAGAAGAAAGCACCCCGAGAGCAATTTTTCAGGATCCTTCAGAGTAGAAGATTTTCGCCTGGCTAATTTCGAGGTAAGTGTAGACCTCGATAAGAAGACCTATACCTTCAAAGATTCGTTAAGAGCAACCATTGAGGGAAGCTATCTTTTCGGCGCGCCGATGAGCGAAGAGAAAGTCTCCTGGAGAATAAGACTGAATCCTGAACGTTTTTCCCCTCCGGGCTACAAAGGATATTTCTTCGGCCCCGGATGGTGGGAAGAGGGCGATAAGAGCCAGCTTATAGAGTCTGGCGAGGGAAAACTGGATTCTTCAGGAAGATTTTATCTAGAGAAGAATCTTGGAGAGATTGGTTTCAAAGGTTCGGGTAAGCTCACTCTGGAAGCCGTGGTGACCGATCTCACTCGTCAAAGTATTGCATCTCGCACTGCGGCAGTGGTTCATCGGGGCGAGTATTACATCGGAATAAAGCCTTCCACCACTTTTACCACGGAAGGTGAGGAAGTTAAGATTGAAGTTATCGCTCTGAGCCCCGAGGGAGAACCTGCTCCGGGAAAAAGATTGGAGCTTCGCATTCTGAAGCGGGAGTGGTATTCAAGGAGAGAAGAGCTACCCGGAGGGCGCTCAAGGTACGTTAGCGAAAAAGAGGATAAGGAAAAAGCGTCCTGGCAACTTATCTCTGGAGCCGAACCTCTATCTTTCTCCTTTATTCCTGAGGATGCCGGACTCTATCTTCTCGAAGTGACGGGAGAAGATTTCCGGCAAAATGTAATCCTCACCGGGACTTCTTTCTATGCAAGTGGAAAAGGATACACCTTCTGGGAAGAAAGAAAAGACGATAGGATTGAACTGGTAGCTGATGCTGAAAACTATCATCCCGGAGACACAGCTAAAATCTTAGTTAAGTCTCCATATGATAAGGCAAAGGCCCTGGTAACTCTTGAAAGGGAGGGTATAATAGAAAGTTGGCGAGAAGAGATAAAAGGAACTGCAGAGACCCTTTCGATTCCTATTACCCGTGATCATATTCCCAACGTCTTCGTCTCAGTTATTCTTCTCAAAGGAAGAGCCTCCGTGGAAGATGCCCCAGGAAAAGAAGATATAGAGAAACCTTCGTTCAAAATAGGCTACCTTGACCTTTCTGTTGATCCCAGAGAGAAGAAGCTGAAGGTAGAGGTTATTCCCGACAGAAAAGAATATTCCCCTCAAGATAGGGTGAGAGTGGCCATTAAGGTAAGAGATGCCTCTGGTGAGGCGGCCCCATCTGAAGTTTCCGTAGCCGTGGTAGATATGGGGCTTTTGAATCTTATAGGATATGAGACCCCGGATGCCTTCAGCACTTTCTATCGCCATCGACCACTCTCAGTCAGCACCTCAGAGATGCGCTTCTTCGTAATTGAAGAAACGGAGATGGGGCTGAAAGGAAGAAGTCCCGGAGGCGATGGGGGAATGGAAAAGTTTGCTGGAATGGCTATGAGGGAAAGGCTGATTCCTACTGCTTATTGGAATCCCTCGGTGGAAATTGGACCAGAAGGATTAGGTGAGGTAACTTTTGAGCTCCCAGGTAATCTCACTACTTTTAAGATAATGGTTACAGCTCTTACCAAAGACTCCTTCTTTGGTTCAGGAGAGGAGAACCTTGTGGTGAAAAAACCCCTGCTTCTAAAGAGCGCTCTTCCTCAATTTGCCCGCATGGGAGACTCTTTCGAAGCTGGAGTAGCAGTATATAACTATACGGGACAGGAAGGAGAAGTTCAAATCTTAGGAGAAGCAGAAGGGATTACCCTTAAGGGAGAAAATTCTAAGAAAATCTTCTTAAGATCCGGAGAGGGTAGGGAGGTTAGCTTCTCATTTGAAGCTGATAGAATTGGAGAGGCAAGATTTTTCTTTAAAGCCATAATGAGAGGGTACAGCGATGGCCTTATCCATACTCTTCCTGTACATCTTCCGAGACAAAAAGAGACTGTAGCCCTGTTGGGAAGCACCCTGGAAGACGCCTATGAAGAGATTCTCATTCCTGAAGATATTCATCCCGATATAGGAGACGTGAAAGTAGCTATTTCCTCAAGCCTTTTGCTTTCTTTAAAGAATCCTTTTGGCTCCCTGCTAACTTACCCCTACCACTGCTTGGAACAGCGCCTCTCTCGCATATTTGCCCTGATTTCTTTCAAGGATGCGCCAGAGATTCTTGATCTCTCGCTTCCAGAGGGGATGAGGCCTGAAGATATAGTCAAGGAGACCCTGAAGGGAGTTTCCCTTTATCAGAGGCCGAATGGAGGATTCTCTTTTTGGGAGGACTCATCCTATGACTCTCCGTATCTCACCTCTTATACTCTCTTTATCTTGAAGAAAGCCGAGGAAGCAGGTTATGAAGTTCCTTCAAGCGCCATGGAAAAAGGAGCCGGATATCTTAAAGAACTTCTCCATGGGAAACTGGAGAAAGAAAAATATCCTTACAGCCAAGCTGCCTGGACAAGTTCTGAGGCTTTTGCACTCTATGTTCTGTCTCTATTAGGAAAATCCGAACCCGCCTACATCGAACATTTGTACAGAAAAAAATATGAGCTGCCCCTCTTTGCCCGTACCTTCTTACTCAAAGCCATCCATCTGACGGGGGGAGATAAAGAAATAGAGCTCGATTTGGTAAGGGATCTCATGAACAAAATGAAGATCTCTCCCACCACTGCCTATTTTGAGGAAGGAGACAATATCCCCTGGGTTTTTCACACAAATCTTCGAACTACCGCCATGATCCTTCAGACTTTTTTGGAGGTAGAAAAAGAGCCCTCAATTTCCCCTCAAATTGTTCGGCATCTTCTGGAGGAGGAAAGGGCTCGCTTCACATCCACGCAGGATAAGGCCTACCTTTTATACGCTCTAGCCGACTATGTTCGCCGCTACGAGGGGGAAGAACCTGAATTTGAAGGGAAGGTGAGGCTCAAAGGAAAGACTATTCTCGAGCACATCTTTACAAAGGGAACCGACAAGGTCAGCGAGAAGAAAGTTGCGATAGCCTCTTTGCAAAGAGGAGAAAGAATGCCCTTGCAGATCAATAAAGACGGAGAGGGCAGGATGTATTATGAGGTAAGAATGCGATATTGCCCAACCGGGAAACTGGAACCTCGGGACGAAGGAATCGTAGTCTTTAAAACGTTCGAGACTCTTGATGGGAGAAGGATAGAAGATTCTTTCCGAGTAGGAGATCTACTAGCGGTTAACTTGAAAATAGTTATTCCTGGGGCAAGACACTTTGTGGTAGTGGATGACCCCTTGCCCGCAGGCTTTGCCGCTGTGAATCTATCCTTTGAAACTGAAAGTAAGGAACTGGCAAGAGAATTGGAGAAAAGAAAAGATGAGTTTTGGTGGCGAGGGTTCAGGCATATGGAGATGTATAACGACAAGGTTCTTCTTTTCGCTGATTATCTTGCCCCGGGAATTCATACTCATACCTATCTGGTAAGAGTTCTAGCTCCAGGAACGTACTCTCTTCCTGCTACCCGAGTAGAAGAGATGTATACACCGGAAGTTTTTGGAAGAAGCTTCGAAAAGGAGATAACTATTAGGTAAAAAATGAGAATTTTTGCTGTATCTTTCGGACTGGTTCTGGTGCTAATAAGCGTATCCTTATATATTCGTTTTCCTCGAGGAGTCCTGGAGCCTTCCTCCATAGTCTCTTTAAGAATTCTCGATCGCAAGGGGACTCTTTTGCGAGAGGTTCTCTCTAGTGAGGAGGGAACAGGCCAGTGGGTTTCTTTTGAAGATACTTCCAAAAACGTAGTTCTTGCCACTTTAGCAGCGGAGGACAGCCGTTTCTATGAACATCCGGGAATTGACATGAGAGCTATTCTGAGGGCTGCAGTTCAGAACATACGAGCGAGAAGACTCATCTTTGGCGGCTCCACTCTCACCCAGCAGGTAATCAAGAACATCTATCATTTTCCAAGAAATTGGTTCTGGAAGATCGTTGAGGTATGGTATGCCTTGAGGTTGGACGTTTCCCTCTCCAAAGATGAGATTATGGTCCAGTATCTCAACCGTGTTCCCTACGGTAATCAGATTTTTGGAATCAATGCAGCTTCCTGGTTTTACTTTGACAAGCCTCCGTCCCATCTTTCTTTAGCTGAGGCCGCCTTTTTGGCTGGACTTCCCCGGGGCCCTTCCATCTATAATCCCCATCGGCATTTTCCTCGAGCGAGGAAAAGGCAACGAGAAGTCCTTCGAAGAATGCTCGCGAAGGAAATGATTACGGAGAAAGAGTATAAAAGAGCTTCTCGGGAACCTCTCAAAATCGCCTCACCCGATGCATCCTTCCGTGCTCCTCATTTCTGCAATTTCGTTCTCTCGAAGATCCCACTAAAGATGAGACAGAATATCTCATCTATTCGTACAACTTTGGATTTCGAGCTTCAAAGGGGTGTTGAGGTGCTCCTGAGAAACTCTGTCGAGTCTTTAGAAAAATGGGAAGTTAGCAATGCGGCAGCCCTTATTCTGGATAACAGAAGCGGTGAGGTTCTTTCCTTTGTGGGATCGGCTGACTTTTTCAACTCAGATCATAGCGGACAGGTGAGCGGGGCTACCTCCCTGAGGCAACCGGGCTCAGCCTTGAAACCTTTTACCTACGCTCTTGCCCTGGAACAAGGAATGACACCAGCCACTCTCATCTCGGACACGGAGATTCGTATCCAGAGTAAGGGAATTGACTGGGTTCCGAGAAACTACGATGGGAAGTCTCATGGCCTTGTCAGGCTGAGAGAGGCCCTGGCTTGCTCTTACAACCTTTCAGCAGTCAAGGTTTTGCAAGGGATAGGAGTGGAGTCTTTGCTTCATAGACTCAGGAAGCTCGGTTTTACAAGCCTCAACAAAGGAGTTAATTATTACGGTCTTGGTCTTACTCTGGGAGGCGGAGAAGTCACCCTGCTCGAGCTGACACGAGCTTATTCAACTTTAGCAAGATCGGGAATATTTAAAAAGGAAAAGACAATTCTCCAGATACGAGATACCCAGGGGAGACAAAAGTCTTTTCCCAAAGGCTCTTCTCGTCGCGTTTTCTCTCCTGAGGTTTCTTATGTTATCACCAACATTCTCCAGGATCCAGATGCCCGGATTCCTGCTTTTGGAGAAGGATCTGTCTTGAGTCTCCCTTTTCTCTGTGCCGTAAAAACTGGAACTTCGGGAAATTTCAGAGATAACTGGGCAGTCGGCTATACTCCCCGGTATACCGTAGGGGTATGGGTCGGTAACTTTGACGGAAAGCCCATGCGGGATGTCTGCGGAATTTCTGGAGCAGGTCCACTCTTTAGAGATATTATGCTTCTTTTAGAAAAAAGAGAAAGGAGGGGTAATCTCAGTTATACTATTCCCGAGGGACTCAGCGAAGTCTACATTTGCCCTAAGTCCGGAATGTTAGTTGGCTCTTCTTGTCACGGGAAGATCAAAGAGATCTTTATGAAAGGAACTGAGCCTCAAGAAGTGTGCAATTTTCACCCTCCGAGGCTTCTGGCAAACTCAGAATGAGGTGCTCAGCCTACCTGAGGGATTTCTTGCCGGCTGGAGTGGTTATGAACAATAAGAAAATTACCTTGGACGACCTGAGAAAAAAAATTGAGGAATACAAGAACCATGTGGTCAATATTGATTCCATCAATGAAAACATTCGAATGATGCTCACTCTACGAGATGAAATAGAAGATTGTCTTTCCTACCTGGAAAAAAAGGGAACTCCTCTGGCGGCAGAGAAGGTGCGACTGGAAAGCTTTGATATCATCATAAGAAATAGAATGAAAATGGCGTATCGAAAACTAGCTGCTTCCTTCGACCTCCTATCCTATCGAGGGAAAAGAGCAATTCCGCGGTCTCGCTGGTGGTGGTACTTGGATGAGCTCCTCAAAGAAAAAAGATCTCAGATGGGGAAAAGATGGCTCATCAGAGCAGGAGTAACGGCTGTGGCTCTTTTAGCTGCTTACGTTATTGTGACCAGGGTTGTCCCTCAACCAGAACCATGGCTCGTCCATAAGATGGAAGCAGACAAACTCTATGAGGAAGGCAAATTGGACGAAGCTATCGGGATCTACGAAAAGGCCCGGGTTCTGGAGCCTGGCAATAGCACCATCCCTCTGATGTTGGGGATTATTCATGAGGATAAAGGACTCCTTCGCGAAGCAAATGGTTACTTTGAACGTGCTAAGCTCTTGTCTTCTCAAGAAAAGGATTTCTATGATTTGCGCGGAATGATTTATTTCCAGAAGGGTAAGCTGGACAAGGCTATTGTTGATGTCGACAAAGCCCTCGAAATAGGCCCCGATAGCGCCCTTTCCCATTTTCTTCTCGGGAACATTTATGAGGCCCAGAATAAAATTCCCGAGGCTATGGCTGAATATGAGATAGTCTCCCGCCTGGATCAAAAGCCAGAGCTCACCGTGCAGGCCCGCTTCAAAATGGGAATGATGATGCTAGGACCTTCCTCTGGTCCTGGCCAGCAAATGCAGCAGTCTCTTGACTAATCTTTCCCATATCCATAACTCTTTCGAGAAGCACATGGGCCCTGCACCTCATTCCAGTTGAACTATGCCTACATTCGGTTTGAATTTGATACACGAACACGAAGGGCGAAATATGCCACCAAGCAAATACCGCTGGGTTATCCTGGTTCTTGCCTACCTCTGTATGCTGGGCTTTGCCTTCCCACTGCAGTCCCTACCACCCGTTCTTACCCTAATTATCAGGGACTTGAGATTAACCCACACTGAGGCCGGCCTCTTAATGAGTCTTTTTGCATTGCCAACTATATTCTTTGCCATTTTGGCTGGCAGCGTCTCGGACCGTTGGGGACCATTTAAGACTGGCCTGGTTTCATTGGTTCTGGTAACTCTGGGAATGTTAATCTTTGCTGTTAGCACAAGCTTTCTTTGGCTAGGCTTTGGAAGAATTGTCGCCGGAGTTGGAGCGACAACTATTGCCATAGTGGCTCCACAGATAATCTCGCAGTGGTTCAGAGAACACGGTCCAGGAACTGCAATGGGAATCTTTAATACTGCAATGCCGGTTGGTACAATCATATGTTTTGCCAGCTTCGGCAGGTTGGCTGAGCTTTTGGGTTGGCGAATACCAATGGTTATTACGGCGATGATAAGCATATTAGCTCTGGTATCCTTTCTCCTCCTCTACAGGCCTTCGCCAAATCCATCAAAAAGAGTGGCGCCTCAGAAGAAAGAGAAGGCCGGGCGCCCCTTGTTGATCCTGCTAAAGATTGGGCTTCCAATTTGGCTCATTGGGTTTTGTTGGATGTGGTTCAATGCAGCAGTTATTTCCTTTTCCAGTTTCGCACCTGACTTTTTCGTATCAAAGGGATACAGTCTCGCCTTTGCTGGTTTTCTTGCCAGTCTTCTCATGTGGGGATCACTGGTCCTCAGCCCGGTAGTCGGTCGCCTGGTAGATAAGGTTGGCAACAATGACCTTTTCATCGCGGTGGGGGGGATAGTGCTGGCTTCGGCAATTTATCTTGTTACCAGGTCAACCAATTTCTTCTTTCCCATGATCCTTATGGCGGTAGCAGTGGCACTTGTTCCAGCCCCGGTCTTCTCCTCCCCATCAAGAATCTTAGAGCCCAAGAATCTGGGATTGGGCTTTGGCATCCTCGCCATGGCAAGTGGCACAGGAATGTTTTTCGGTCCTTATATAGCAGGTCTTGTGAGAGACAAGACAGGCTCATACCAGACGAGCTTCATCTTTCTCTCTATCCTCGCTCTTTTAACAACAGTCACAGCCCTTATCCTGAGAGTCAGGATGAAAAGAGACTAGATCCCTTCCTTCTCAGTTCCTCATCTTCGGAACTCCTCTTCAATCCAGCACCTTAGGAAAAATCATACAAAATTTTGGGGAATCTCCAGAAGAAACTCACGGTTGACAAGAACCTGCTAGCCATTAAGATGGGCAATGAAACTGGATTCTCGCGAGGATAAGAGCCGAAATGCGGCGAGTGCTATTGAAAAAGAGAAACTTTCCAAAGAAGTCAAATGATGAGATTTTCTTGTGGGAGTTACTAGAGAAAAATGAACCGTATCCAAAAGATAGGGCGAAGATAAAAGTGGTGGAGGTAGACTGCGGAGCCTGCAGAGCAAAGGAACAAAGGAGGGACAAATGAAAGAAAGGCGTTTGGATATTCTGCCGGGAACACCGGGGGCTGCAGGAAACCCCAGTGGTGGATGTGCGGTAGGTCAACATGAGCCCGATCCCGAGTATTTTGGGATCAGAGCTAAAGGCAAAATAGCCATAGAAGCAAAACCGGAGCCTTTGGAGATCGATCTTTCCAGGACAGCGATCCTGGTAGTCGATATGCAGAATGCTTTTGTGAAGAAAGGCGGAATGCTGGAGAAGGCAGATCGCCCTCTTGTAGGCGAGGGAACTATCAAGCCCATCCAAAAGATTCTTACGGTTGGACGAGAGAAGGGCATAAAAATCATCCACATGAGATACGTGTATAATAAAGACCTCTCCGACAGTGGCGGCCCTCAATCCCCCAATTGGTACAAAGAATCAGGATTGATCCTGATGCATGAGCACCCGGAACTCAAAGGAAAGCTCTTAACCGCTGGGACCTGGGATGCAGAGATCATCGACGAACTCAAACCGCTGCCGGACGACATAGTGGTCGATAAGATGAGATACAGCGGCTTTTGGGGAACCAAGCTGGACTACGTCCTCACAACCCTCAACATAAAGTACTTGGTGTATACAGGAATAGCCATAAACGTGTGCCTGGGGACCACTTTAATTGACTCCTTCTTTCGCGAATACTGGCCCATCCTGGTAACCGATGCTGTAGATCACATAGGGCCAGAATGCTGCCGGGATGGACTGCTGTGGACAATAGAGAGGTTCTTTGGGTGGCTCACCACTTCGGATCGGCTGATTGAAAGCTTATCCAAGTAAGAACTGACAGCCGCTGAACCCATTCTTTCAAACAAAAGGATGGGTCTTTTTCTTTTTGATAGAGAAATGGCGCATGATAGGGCGAAACATAATCCAATACTGAGGACTCTCTCATGATCGACAGAAGATCTCTCAAAGACGATGGAATAAGGAGAAGCGGTGAAACAAAGAGCAGTGACTAAAAAGATGGTTCATGTCCTGGCCAGGCGTTGGAGCTCTGAGGCCGGATACCGCCAGGTACTTTCTATAGCTGTTCCCCTCATTTTGAGTACGGGGGCCTGGTCCATTCAACACTTCGTCGACCGCATGTTCCTCACCTGGTACTCCCCCGAAGCTATCGCCGCGGCCATGCCGGCCGGTATGCTTAATTTTACCATAATGAGCCTGTTTTTGGGTACCGCTGGCTACGTGAGTACTTTCGTCGCACAGTACCACGGATCAGGTCGAGATGAGAGAATCGGCCCGGTCTTGTGGCAGGGAGTATATATTGCCATAATCGGTGGTATAGTTCATCTGGTGCTTGTCCCTCTGGCTGGACCCTTTTTTCGCTTTGTGGGACATGAGCCTCTGGTTCAGCAGTATGAAACAGTCTACTTCCAGGTGCTCTGCTTTGGGGCCAGTCCGGCTATTGCTTCCTCTGCCATGTCGGGCTTTTTTAGCGGACGGGGTAAAACCTGGCCCGTCATGTGGGTGAACGCCCTCGGAACTGCCGTAAACCTCATCATGGACTACGCGCTGATATTCGGCAGGTGGGGCTTGCCGGAGCTGGGAATAAAAGGAGCAGCGATAGCAACGGTAATTTCTGCATGTTTTTCTTTCGTTGCCTACCTCATTTTACTTTCCCGTCCTACCCACGAAGGTCGCTACTATACCTTGAGAGGCCGGATGTTTGAGAGAGTCCTTTTTCTGCGGCTCATGTATTTCGGGTTTCCCAGTGGAGTTCAGTTTTTCCTGGATATGGTCGGGTTTACTACTTTTATCCTCTTAATAGGACGCCTGGGAACTCCGCAGCTCGCAGCCACGAACATCGCCTTCAATATCAACACACTCGCCTTTATGCCCATGATAGGTTTTGGAATCGCAGTTTCAGTTTTGGTGGGACAGTACCTGGGGAAGAATAGGCCAGATCTCGCCGAACGCAGTGTCTACTCGAGTTTTCATCTGACGTTTCTTTACATGGCAAGCGTGGCAGCTGCCTACGTGCTGGTCCCTAGTATTTTTTTAGACCCCTTTGCTTCCCAGGCGGATCCTGCAAGCTTCATAGCCATTCGGAAAACCACCGTAATTCTCCTTCGTTTTGTGGCGGTTTATTCCCTGTTCGATGCCCTGAACGTCGTTTTCGCCTCGGCAATTAAAGGAGCAGGGGACACACGATTTGTCATGTTTATGATTGCGATTGTCTCATCGGTTGCTCTCGTAATTCCGAGCTACATCGCCCTGATGCTTCTCGACGCCGGCATCTATACTGGTTGGACCATCGCTTCGGCCTATGTCAGCATACTGGGGCTCATTTTCTTGTTTCGCTTCATGGGAGGGAAGTGGAAGTCTATGCGGGTGATCGAGGAGGCGAGCTACGTTAGAGAGTGAAGTGTTGGTCAAGACAAACTGCCATTCTTTCAAAAGACTCTTTTCATACCCTTTTTCAATGACTATAGCCGACACTCCTTGACAAAGCTGATAACTTCGCCAAAATCGGCTATGGCCAGAGCTACCACCTTGTCGGCCGCACCATAGTAGATACGGAGCTGATTCGAGTCCCTGTCCAGGACAGCTCCAGTGGGGAAGACCACACCTGGCACGTCGCCTACCTGTTCGTACGCCGCGGTGGGGCTCAAAACCCATTGGTCACAGCGACATATCACCTTCCACGGTTCCTCCAGATCCAGCAGAGCAAGGCCAACCCGATATAGGCTTCCCGAGGCAGCTACTCTCACTCCATGGTAGATAATCAGCCACCCGTCAGGAGTCTCAATTGGCTGCGTACCCAGTCCCACCTTATGACAATCCCACCATCGCGCTCTTCTCGGGATGACCACTCGATGATCTCCCCAGTGTCGTAAGTCAGGCGAAAAACACATCCATATATGAGCTTCGCTCCTGATGATTGGCCGGTGAATCAGGACAAATCGGTCCTTGAAACGGCGTGGGAACAGACAAGCATCTTTGTCCTCGGGCGGGAGAAGAGATCCCACACGATGGAAACTGTTGAAATCCTCGGTCGTGGCCAGGGAAATGAGAGGACTTTCGCCTGAGAAAGAAACGTACGTAACAGCGTACTTTCCTTCTTCGCTCAGATAGACAATTCGAGGATCCTCGAGTCCGTACTGTTCTTCCTGGAAACCATCATCTGGTTGGAGTGTCGGGCGAGGAGAGATGCGCCAATTTGTCTTACCATCCTTGCTTCTGGCCACAGTCAAATGGGAGAAACCTCTGAGATCCTCCACACGCACCAAGAGAAGTGTCTCCCCCTGGAACTCAGTGGCCGCCGGGTTGAAAACTGCGTTCGCAGGATACGGCCAAAGCGACGGTGTCAGAATGGGGTTACCAGGATAGCGATGGAACAAAGACCGAACGTCACCATTACTCGCTGCATCCGACAATTTGTTCCTCCCTCTTCTATTTCGCTCTTCTCGGTTCTGCGATATCCGCGGCACTTCCTCTCCCAAGAATTGTCTCCAACCCTCTCAGTAATTCTAAGGCAGCAGGTCCCGAATGTCAATTATCTCATCCCCCAAAAAGCTAATACACCCTGTCTTTGAATGAGAGGCCCTCCCAGATACTTGACGCCAGCCAAAACCCCATCTATAATATGTGTGTAACCTCCAGGTAAAGGGAGGGGAAACCATTATGGCTGGATCCGCCAAAGACAGAGTTCCCATCTAGGAAAAGAACCACCAATCCTCAGAAACCCTCACCATCCACTATCCCCACTTCCTTCAGCGCAGCTCGATACTGAACGTTTGGTCTGTCTCACTCTAATCGGTAAGTCCACAAGGTGACCTTGAATGGCAAAGCAGTGGGAGAACCCTTGAGACGGCCACAGGCTCAGCAGGCGTTCGAAAATGAAACCATATCCAACAGAGTCAACAGTTCAACATGACAGTAATGAGAGGTTCCTTTTATGCGAATAGGAATTATTTCCACCTATCCCCCTACCCAGTGCGGGATAGCAACCTACTCTTCATATCTTGTTTCGGAGCTCGAGGCACAAAAGCCCTCTAACAAAGTGCATGTCGTTAGCCCTTGTGGGATTGGAGAAAAACACACCTTTTCTGTTTCCAACTTTGATGGCCTCGCTCTGTCGGAGCAGGTGTTCAATGCCATGGCTAAGTTTCAGCCAGATGTGGTGCACGTTCAGCATGAATATGGACTATATGGACCGAATCAGGGCATCGCTATCACACCTCTTCTCTACAGATTCAGAGTTGCTGGCATCCCGGTAGTAGTTACCTTGCACACAGTCTATGAGAGCTTTTCCAAGTATCAGAAGCTCGTCGTCGAAGGTGTCTGCCGGACAGCGGATGCCATCATCGTTCATGAGGACTACCAGAGGGAGAGCATTGCGAGAGCCGCCTGTCCGTTCGGGCACATTGATGTGGTTCCTCACGGGGCAAGAACTGTTGAGCCTGTGCCGGAGGCAAAGGATAGGCTGGGCATGGCGGGTAAGAAAACCGTTCTTCTGTGCGGATACTTTCGAGCTGAGAAGCGTTTTGATCGAATCATCTCTATTTTCCCCCGGATTGCTCAGCGATGCCCCTCTGCGGAGTTGGTGGTGGCGGGGGGAGCACGTCTTCCAGAGGACAGCGAATACAGCCATCGTCTTCTCAAATTAATCAATACCTCTGTTTCCAGGGATAGAATCAGAATCCTCAAGGGGCCTTTCACGCACGAAGTTTTTGACAGCATTCTCAGTGCCGCCGATGCAGTCGTCCTTCCCTACGAGATAGGATCTCAGAGCGGAATCCTTGCCCACTGCCTGGCTTTTGGGAAACCTGTGGTTCTTTCTCCCCTTCCTTCCTTTCAGACCATGATAGATAAGGTTAACTGCGGCTTCATAGCCCATTCTGATCAAGATTTTGTTGATCATATCGTTGAGATTATCTGTCGTCCAAAGCTTGCCGAAAATCTTTCAAGAAATGCAAAAGACTACGTGAAGGGGAAGCTTTCCTGGAGAATAGTTGCTGAGAAGCACATTGAAATTTACCGTCGAATTGTGAGGATTCCTCGCGGAGCGGAACGTGCGAAGATTTTGGCAAATCCTGCCCGAGATGCTCTCCACCACCTTCCCCCTCTTCTCATCACCTAGAGTAGGTCCCATTGCGAATTGTTAGCTAAATTTCAAAAGTGGACTATTTAAAGTTTAAAACCGGACTAAATTGAGATCGGAGTTTTTCA
>CAYYHL010000010.1:0-18283 GCA_964471775.1 uncultured Clostridia bacterium | reverse complement strand
AGCTTATCCAAAAATCTCCGCCAGCTCGTTGTAGACCGCATACTCTCTGAAGAGTGATCCAAGTTAGAACGCAGATTTACACAGATAAATTAAGATAAAATAAAGAGTAAACTCCTCTCGTGTGGCTGTGGCTTTTATAAAAGGGGTTCAAGGTGAGAAAGTAGTGGCAACTCCCAAACATTTTGTGGCAAACTTTATAGGATGCAAGAGACTACGCTACACTTCCTTTAAACTTTACTTGGCAATAGTTAAAACAAATAACGGAAGAAGGTGAGAAACCATGGAAAAAATGATTGCGTTTTGCGGAACAGTCTGTGCTGAATGCCCCGCATTCCTAGCAACTCAAGAGAATGATGACGACCAAAGGAGGAAGACTGCTGAATCCTGGTCTAAGCAGTACAATGCGGACATCAAGTCTGAGGATATTAACTGCGATGGGTGTTTGTCAGAGAGTGGAAGACTTTTTAGTTACCCTAAAGTTTGTGAAATAAGAAGGTGTGGACAAGAGAAGAGTCTCAAGAACTGTGCCTATTGTGATGAATATGCTTGTGGGAAACTCAACAAATTCTTTGAGATGGCACCTGATGCAAAAACTACTCTTGAAGAAATCAAGAAAATGCTTTGACTTAGCGAATGTTAAAACAGGGACAGCGACCATTATTATTGACGAATTGACCGCTTCACGGAGACTTCTGACATGCCACGAATATCAAGAGCTGTAGCAGCAGGCTTTCCTCATCATGTTACTCAGAGGGGAAACTATCAGCAACGTGTTTTTGAAGACAGTAATGATTTCAAGCAATATCTGCAATGGCTTAGAGAGTATGCTCTAAGAAACTCTTTGAAAATATGGGCATATTGTCTTATGAGTAATCATGTGCATTTTGTCTGTGTCCCTATGAGAGAAGATTCACTCGCACGCACATTTAATACTCTCCACATGAGGTACTCACAGCATTTCAATAGAAAGAAGAAAACAAAGGGCCACCTATGGCAGGGGCGATTCTACTCATGTATTCTTGATGAGAGCCATTTGTTTGCCGCGATAAGGTATGTGGAGAACAATCCTGTCCGGGCAGGAGTTGTAGATAAGCCGGGTGACTACAAGTACTCGAGCGTGAGAGGGCATGTCAATAGGGATTCAGACCCCATCTTATCTCAAGATTGTCCTTTGGTTAAGGAAACAAGGGATTGGTTGGAGTACTTAAGGGAAGAGGATGATAAGATAGTGGTAGATGAGGTAAGGAATAACACTCGCACCGGACGCCCTTGTGGAGATGATGGTTTCATAAGCAGAATAGAGGGGCTGCTTGGGCGGCAACTAAAGGCTTTACCCCGTGGGAGGCCTCGTAAGAATCAATAAATAGTCGCTGTCCCTATAAATAAGTGTGAGTTGGTGAGCACCCCGGCCCCGAAGGGCAGCGAGGCCGGCAGGTCTTAGTCTTTCTGATAGCTGGCCTGGACTCTGGTTTTGATTCCTCCCCGGGTAGTAAAATCGCCGGTTATGGTCATTCTTATAGGGTGGCAGCAGGCTACCAGGTCATCCAGAATCCGATTAGCAACATTTTCATAAGCTATTCCCACACTGCGATAGGAAAGAAGATAGAATTTTAAGGATTTTAGCTCTATACAGTGACGTTGCGGTACATACTTGATGGTCAAATGGGCGAAATCCGGTAGGCCCGACCAAGGGCAAAGACTGGTGAACTCATTGCTACCTATCTCAATCTCCGTTTCTCTCCCGGGATAATCATATTCAAACACATCGAGGCATTTTGCATCAATCTCTTGTGTCCCACGTATCTCTTTCTTCCTTTTCTCTTTGATCCTCTTTTCTATCTCTTTTTCCAACTCTGACCCCCACTTTCTCTTTATTAATGGGCGAGCGAAAATCGGACTTTCCATGGATTCGAGGTATAGCGGCTATCGCAGTTTAGAACGCGGAGCTTACACTCAATCCGGCAAAGAAATCCGGTTCCAGACCGTGGATTACCCCCGCCCTGGGGTAAAGAGAAGGCCACATAACTCCAGCTAATAGCTCTATGCCCCAGCCCCGAGCCAAGAGCCAACTGCGACCAAACGTTCCATACGCAGCGCCGCTCAGATCAGACTCTGGCGGATGGTCTGTCTGGAATTCATCAAAGGACACCGAGACATAGGCAATAGCGAGAGAGGCTTCCAACCAGAGTCCCCTGGGTGCTGAGTCTTCTAGATATCGCCTAATTCCTCTTCCCACAGCGATGAAAAGAGCATCCGAAGGCGGCGGATAAGAGATTTCTTGATTTTCTGGCTTTCCCGAACCAAAGCTGAAATGTGTGGTCCGGGCTACGAGGGGATTTACTTGTCTTTCCAACTGGACAGATACATATCCTACTTTGCCGGTATGCACATAGCGAACTCGAAGAGAGTCCAGGGGTGGCGAACCTGGCCTATTGACCAAAGCTAGCGAGGTTGCCGAAAGAGAGGAGCTTGCCCCGAAGAAGAGCAAAGCCCAGATCCACAAGACTGGGATGACCCTTATTCTTAGCATTTGATACTATCAAATAGCAGAAAAAAGAGCACTTGTCAACAGCTAAGGGCAGGAAAAACTTGCCTCTTACAGCGGTTTTGATACAATAGGGCAGGGTCAGCCCGAAGGAAAGCTGATTCAGGCTATCCTGGGGTGTACTCAGGGCTGACAAATGATGCCAGTGGCGACAAAAAGGAGAAGAGGTTATGGCTAAGGAAGCTCTCGTCGTTATCGATATGCTGAGGGACTTCGTGGAGAAGGGTGCACCTTTAGAGGTCCCGTCGGCAAGGGCAATTGTCCCACATCTTCAAAAGAGGATCCAGGAGGCCCGTCAAAGAGGAGCAGCCATAATCTATGTGTGCGATGCTCATCGCGTGGATGATGAAGAGTTTGCCAAATGGCCCCCCCATGCACTAGAGAGAACCAGAGGAGCTGAGGTTATTGACGAGATCAAACCCCACCGCGAAGATTTCCTGGTTCACAAGAGAAGATACTCCACGTTTTTCGGCACAGATCTTGAACCTCTCCTAAAGGAGCTCAAGGTCCGAAAGATCTACATCGCCGGAGTCCTTACCAATATATGTGTTTTCTTTACGGCCTTCGAAGCCTCGATGAGGGACTACGAAGTAGTCATTTGGGTTGATAGCGTAGCAGCCTTTTCCGAGAATGATCATCAATTTGCCCTGGACCAGATGAGGAGGGTGCTGAAGGTCCGGGTACAAGAGTGAGGGGGAGGGTAGAGCGGATTTGGTGAAACGGATGACTTCATGAATTGAAGGAGAAGCTTATGCTTCGACGAAAACAAGAAGACCAAATTTGGGGGATTGTCCTGATCCTGGTGGGCATCCTTATCCTCATCAGCCTTTCTTTTTATAGTTCTTCCAAATCTCCCTTTTTCACTTCCCATCCCCGTTTGGCTGTCCGTAATTACATTGGGCAATTTGGTATCCTTGTGGCTACGTATCTTTATCTCAGCCTGGGAATCGGGGCCTTTTTTATCCCCGTAGGCGTCATAGCTGCAGGAGTGAAAAGGTTCAGACAGACGACGTGGGAAGCACCCTACCGTCAGGGTGTGGGAGCCATTCTTTTCATCATAGCTTTTTGCTCCACCCTTTCTTTGGTGGGCCTCGATCTTGGCTCCTTCCTCTACGGAGGGGGATTTTTGGGGCTCTTCTTCGCCCGGATACTTCTATCCACTTTCGGGAGGCTGGGAAGCGCCGTGGTGGTGGTTGCTCTTTTTCTTCTTTCTGCACTCTTGCTGGTGGAGCTCTCTCCCACCTTGGCGCGACTCCGCATAAAGAAGAAGCTTTCTGTACAGAAGAAACTTCCTTCCGCAAGAATGCGAGAAAAGATACCGGTCAGGTCAACCGCAACTACTTATGAGATGCATGCCCTGCCCGCGCTCTCCTTGCTTGACCCTGTGCCAGATCAGAAAGGAGCGCCGAATGAGGTGAGGCTGGCTGGTCAGAAACTGGAGAAGACTTTGGGAGATTTCGGAGTCCCGGTGGAGATTGAAGAGATCAAAGAAGGACCCGTGGTGACTAGATTTGAGATAAAATTGGGTCCCGGTATTAAGGTCAGTAAGATTACGGGTCTTTCCAGTGACCTGGCTCTTTCCCTGGCCGTTCCTAATGTTAGGATCGAGGTTCCGGTATCCGGTAAGTCTCTCATCGGAATAGAGGTCCCCAAGAGAAAAGCCAATTTCGTTTATCTGAGGGAGCTTTTGGAAGAAAAGTCGTTCAAGCTATCCACCTCAAAGCTCTTTTTCCCTTTGGGTAGGGATATTACTGGGGAGACGGTTTGGGTGAATCTTGAGTCTCTCCCTCATCTTCTGATTGGGGGAGCAACTGGATCGGGGAAAAGTGTCTGTATCAACTCTTTTATCGTAAGCATACTCTGCCGCTGCCTAGCCTCTGAGGTTAAGTTCCTCCTCATTGATCCCAAGACGGTGGAGCTGGTTGACTACGAGGGTATTCCTCACCTCATTTTTCCTCCCATAAACGAGGTCAAAGACGCAAATTCAGCCCTGGAGTGGGTTGTCCGGGAAATGAGAAATCGCTATGAGAGATTTGGCGAACAAGGGGTTCGGGACATTATGGGGTTCAATGAGGAAGTGGAAGGTGAGGCGAGAATTCCTTATCTTTTGGTGATCATTGATGAGCTGGCTGATCTCATGATGATGGGGGGCGGAAGGCTGGAAAAGACTGTCTGCCGAATAGCCCAACTAGGGAGAGCTACGGGCATTCACCTGGTGGTAGCCACTCAACGTCCCTCTGTTGATGTCATTACCGGTCTCATCAAAGCTAATTTTCCTTCTCGCGTCTCCTTTTCTGTTGCTTCTCAAGTGGACTCACGTACTATTCTGGATGCCACAGGTGCGGAGAAACTGGTGGGAAATGGTGATATGCTCTATTCTCCCGTAGAGGCCACCAGGCCTTTTCGGGTTCAAGGCAGTTTCCTCTCTCCTCAGGAGGTAAAAAGAATAGTGGAATTTATCAGAGAGCAGGGGAAACCCGAGTATCGGGAGGAGATTATCAGGGAAGAAGAGACAACAAAGGAGGGAAAAGAGGAAGCCCAGTATGACAGCCTGTACTCTGAGGCCAGGGAGCTCATCATGACGGTGGGTAGGGCCTCAACCTCCCTTCTTCAACGAAGACTATCTATTGGATACAACCGAGCTGCTCGCATTATGGATGAGCTCGAAAAAGAGGGGGTAGTAGGGCCCGCTATGGGAAGCAAACCTCGTGAGGTCTTAATAAGAAGAGATTAGAAAATGACCCTGGCCAACAAAATGACCTTGGTTCGCATAATCTGCCTTCCTCTCGTAGTTCTATTCCTATTTAGATGGGGCGCTGCGGGAAAGCTTATTTCTTTCGTAATTTTTCTCCTCGCCTCTCTTTCTGACCTTCTCGATGGATGGCTTGCTCGCAGGACCCATACCGTAACTTCTATGGGCAAGATTATGGATCCCGTAGCAGACAAAATCCTCATTTTTGGAATCTTTATCTGTTTCGTGCAGCTTAATCTTATCCCTTTCTGGATGGTCATCATCATCATGGCAAGAGATTTCTTGGTTATGGCTTTGAGGGTCAAATTGGCGGCTGAAAAATTGATCCTTACCGCCATTCCGGTCGCTAAGATAAAGACCGCTTTTGAATATCTGGTTGTTTTTTTCGTACTCTCAAGTTTAGCGGGTAAAGAACTAGGTGTTCAATTTTGGCGTGCTGAGATGGTAAGTTTCGGCCTCATGACAGGGGCTGTTGCCCTGGCTCTTGTTTCCGGACTTCAATACTGGTTTGACCACAGGAGGCACCTCGCTTGAGAAAAGTGCATCTTCTTTTGGCCACAGGCCTCGGAATCGGGGATCTTCCCTGGGCGCCGGGTACACTGGCTACTCTGGTTGCCGTCATTCTTTACCTCGTTTTTAGGAAAATTTTTCCTGAACCTCTCTCCTATGGGATAATGCTTGTGCTGTTTAGCGGGATGGCTGTATGGATTTGCGGCACAGCGGAGAAATACCTGGGCAAAAAAGACAGCTCAGCCATTGTCATTGATGAGATGGCAGGATTTCTGCTCGCTATGTTTCTCGTTCCTTTCTCGGTCAGGATGTTGATACTGGGGTTTATTCTTTTCAGAGCCTTTGATATTCTCAAACCCTTCAGGATAGACAGGATTGAGAGCCTACCTGGAGGATGGGGAGTGGTGGGTGACGATCTGGCGGCGGGCATCCTGACCAACATTCTTTTGCACGTGTCCCTCCCCATGTTCGGCTGGTAGGAATATCCAGCCCCGCCTGCATTTACTTTCTTTGCTTGACAGGAAATGCTTTTCCTATAAAATGCTATGATTTTTGTTGTTTTTTCCAGGGCCGAGGATAGGTTGAGCCCTGGGAATTTCAGAGGCTCTTCTTGATTGGGAAAAAGATTCCCTATTTAAAATAGGATGTGCTGGAGAAACAGATGAAGCAAATTATGGAGATTCGCTGGCATGGAAGGGGAGGGCAGGGAGCCAAAACTGCGGCCCTCGCTCTGGCCGAATCAGGCCTACGAGAGGGAAAGTATATTCAGGGGTTTCCTGAATACGGACCGGAGAGAATGGGAGCTCCTATCCAGGCCTTCACTCGAATCAGTGACAACCCCATTACTATTCACTCTCATGTAACCAATCCTGATGTGGTAGTAGTTCTGGATACGACGCTCCTGGAAATGGTAGATGTGACGGTGGGGATGTCTCCCGGGGGGACTCTTCTAGTGAATAGCCCCAATTCTCCTGGGGAAATTCGAGAGCGATTGGATTTGAGCGCCGGTAAAGTTTTCACTGTGGATGCAACTTCTATCTCCCTGGCGACCTTGGGCCGGAACATCCCCAATACTCCCATGCTCGGTGCCCTGATAAAGGCAACGGGCATTTTGACTATTGACTCTGTGATTACTGACGTCAAGGAGAAGTTCGAAAAAAAGTTTAGCCAAAAGATAGTTGACGGTAACATAGAGGCTATCAAAAGAGCTTATGAGGAGGTAAGGTCAGGATGAAGGAGAAGGGTTGGAAGGATGTCCCCATCGGAGGTCTTATCCTGGAAGCCGGAAACGCTGAAAAATACAAGACAGGGAGCTGGAGAACCTTCAGACCACTATGGGATGAGGAAGCCTGCATTCAGTGTCTTCGCTGCTGGATCTATTGTCCCGACAATTCCATTGCGGTGGCAGAGGAAAAGATGGTAGGTATTGACTACGACTACTGCAAGGGCTGTGGAATCTGTTCGGCAGAGTGCCCCGTCGAGGCGATAAAGATGGTTGGGGAGGCTGAGTGTCTGGCCAAGGAAAAGAGAGAGGAAAAATAGAGATGAAGAAGATTGTTGCATTAACCGGTGATGAAGTTGCCGCGGAAGCTATGAGACAAATAAATCCAGATGTGGTGGCTGCCTATCCCATTACTCCCCAGACAGAAGTAGTGCAGAAGTTTTCCGAGTTTGTGGCGGATGGTGAAGTTTCCACCGAAATGGTAAGGGTGGAAAGTGAGCACTCTGCTATGAGTGCCTGTGTGGGGGCGAGTGCCGCGGGAGCCCGAGCCATGACTGCCACTTCGGCCAACGGATTAGCCTTGATGTGGGAGATATGCTACATCGCTGCCTCCTGTCGGTTGCCTATTGTTATGACGGTGGTTAATAGAGCCCTAAGTGCGCCCATAAATATTCACTGTGATCATTCGGATTCCATGGGGACCCGTGATTCCGGATGGATTCAGCTATACAGCGAGAATTGTCAGGAAATTTATGACAATCTCATTCAGGCAGTGAGAATTGCCGAAGACAAAGATACTCTTCTGCCGGTGATGGTCACCCTGGATGGCTTTATCATCTCTCATGCTATGGAAAGGCTGGAGCTGTTGGAGGATAAAAAGGTCACCGATTTTATCGGAACATACGAGAATCCTCATTCTCTTCTTGACGTGGAAAATCCGGTAACGTATGGTCCTCTCGACCTCTTCGATTACTACTTTGAACATAAGAGACAGCAGGTAGAGGCCATGGAGAAGGCGATCGGAGCTATCCGGAAGGTAGGAAAAGAATTTAGTGAGCTTTCTGGCCGATCCTATAGTCTAATTGAGGGATATCAGCTCGATGATGCGGATTTTGTTGCCGTGGCACTTGGTTCCACTGCCGGCACAATAAAAGTAGTGGTTGATGAGCTGAGAGAGGAAGGTGTCAAGGCAGGGCTCTTGAAGATAAGAACCTTTCGTCCCTTTCCTGTCCAGGAAATTATTCAGGCTCTGGTGAGGTGCAAGGCTGCAGCAATCCTGGACCGGTCAGCTTCCTTTGGAGCTCAGGGAGGGCCTGTTTTCCTGGAAGTAAGGTCGGCTCTTTTCGAGGAAACGAAAAAGCCACCCGTAGTCAATTACATCTATGGATTGGGCGGAAGGGATATTAAGGTAGAGGAATTGAAGGGAGTCTACGGGAATCTTCAAAGAATCGCAGAGACCCAAGAAGTGGGAGAGGTTGTGGGTTATCTGGGTGTTAGAGAATAAAAGGAGACTGTTATGCCATCTCTCAAAGAACTAGTGAAAAAAGAAGAGAGGCTCTCTAGAGGACATCGGCTATGTCCTGGATGCGGAGCTTCTATCATTGTCAGACAGATTGTTCTTGCCGCCGAGGACCCAGTGGTGCTCTCCTGTGCCACCGGATGTTTGGAAGTAGCTACGAGCATCTATCCCTATACTGCGTGGAAGACTCCCTGGATCCACTGCGCTTTTGAAAACTCGGCAGCTACCCTTTCTGGGGTGGAGAGTGCTTATCGTTCCCTCAAAAGGCAAGGTAAGATTGATAAAACCATCAAGTTTATTGCCTTCGGGGGAGATGGGGGGACCTACGACATAGGCCTTCAAGCTTTGTCTGGGGTTCTGGAAAGAGGGCATAATCTTCTCTATGTCTGCTATGATAACCAGGCCTATATGAATTGCTTGAGCACTTCTTCCTTGATAATGACCAAAGATGGGCTCAAGAAAATAACAGAGATAAGGGAAGGAGACCAGATATACGCTTTTGACCAAAAGACCTACAGGTTAGTCTTAAAGAAGTGTAGCGGCGTATTTAACAACGGAACAAAAGATGTTTATGAGGTTACAACCCTGCACCATTCAATAAAGGCCACGGCCAATCATCCTTTTTTGGTTTTGAAAAGAAATGGCAGAGGTAGGAAGAATAGTTTTATCTGGAAGACAATCTCAGAAATGAAGACGGGAGACGAAGTCGTAGTATTGAAGAATTTAGACCAAGGAGAATCATTTGAATTCAATTTTGATAAGGCAAAAAAGGGAGATTTTAAGGTAAATCGTTTAAATGAGATAAACTTACCGGAGTATTCCAGTCCAGATTTGATGAAATATCTTGGCATATATGTTGGTGATGGCTGGGTAAAGAATGGAAAAGGAGAGGTAGGGTTTGCTCTTCCCCGGAACTCTAGAGCAAGAGAAACCTTAATCAGCCTCCACTCAAGAATCTTCGGTGGAACAATAAGAACTGATGAGGTCTATGTCTATGCGAATTCTGTGAACATTGCACGATTCATTGAGTCTTTGGCTTTCGGGTCTGGAGCAAAAAACAAGACAATTCCATCCTGGATATTTACCTTACCCAAGAAAGAAAAAGAAAGCTTTGCTCAAGGTTTAATGCTCTCAGATGGGTACAAAATAGGCAGTAGTTCGCGGTATGTCTCAGCGAGCTATGGACTTCTGATACGACTAAGACTGTTACTGCAGACTATGGGTTTTAGAGTTGGAAAGATACACAAGCAAAGAAAAGAAAAAGGCACAAAATGCGTAGGCAGAGAATTACTAAATGATTCTGAGTATGGATATATCTGCTTTAGTGAAAGGCAGAAATGGAATACAGAAAAATATCCGGCTCAATACAGGTATCAGAATTTCTTGATAGATAATGAGTACTTTGAGATGGAAAAAGTAAGAGATATAGAATTAGTTGGACCGGAACCGACATTAGACTTAAGAGTAGAAGGCGAGCACAATTTTGTCGCTGACGGAATTGTGGTTCATAACACGGGGATACAGCGCTCCAGTGCCAGTCCCTGCGGTGCGGCTACCACTACCTCGCCTGTGGGAAAAGTCATAACGGAAGGAAAACAGCAGGAGAGAAAGGATCTCACCGAAATTGTCGTGGCTCACAGAGCTCCCTATGTTGCTCAGGCATCCCCAGCGTTTTACAATGATTTAATGAAGAAGGTTCAGAAGGCTCTCAGCACCGAGGGCCCAACCTTCATGAATATATTTTCCCCCTGTCCCAGGGGCTGGAGACACCCTGACTCTCAGAGTATTGAAATTGCCCGATTAGCTGTTCTTACTGGCTTTTGGCCCCTATATGAAGTAGAGAATGGTGAATACCGCATTACCTACCGTCCCAGGAAGAAGCGAAAGCCTTTCATAGATTGGATCAAATCTCAGGGGAGATTCAAGCACCTTTTGAGAGAGGAGAATAAGGCTATTCTAGAAAAACTGGAGAGGTCTGTCAGACAAAGGGAAGGAAGGTTGCTTGCCTTGGCTGGAGAGAAGGACGAATCGCTATGAATTCTCTCTAAACCAGTCTACCGTCCTCACTAAGCCCTCCCTCAGGTCTAATTCTGGCTTCCACCCGAGTTCCTTTTTTGCCTTTTCAATGTTCAGATATGTCCTTCTAATTTCTCCCTCTCTTTCCGGGGCATAGCGGGCAGGTTTCTCGAATCCGGTAATCTGGGCCAGAGTTTGGTAAATGAGGTTTACCGAGCTCGCTTTCTGGATGCCCACATTGTAAGCCAGATCATCAGGGGACAAGATTTGTCTCTCATTAAGCTCCTGTATCCTCTCGGTTCCCGCCAAATTGGCCGCCACTACGTCCCCCACATAGATGTAATCCCTGAGTTGCTCACCATCTCCATATATAAAGGGCGTTTTCCCCTGGAGCATTTTTCCCGCAAAGATGGCAATAACCCCTGCCTCGCCATGGGGGTCTTGCCTGGGTCCGTAGACATTGCCATATCTGAAGGCAAGATACCTCAAACCAAAGGTTTGCTGGTAGTAGTAGAGGTAATGCTCGATGGTGTGCTTGGAGACTCCATAGGGAGACAGAGGGTTTTTGCTGAATTCTTCCTTGGCTGGTAGGCTATCTGGCTCACCGTAGACTACTCCTCCCGAGGAAATATAAATGAAGCTATCTACCTTATGTTTTTGGCAGTTTGTGAGCAGGTTTAAGGTTCCGAGGACATTAATTTGGGCGTCAAGGAGGGGATCCCCTACCGAAATCCTAACGTCAATTTGGGCGGCATGATGATTGACCAGGTCAAATTTCTCCTGAAGGAAGAGCCTATCGATATCTGGATCAGTGATGTCCATGTTGTAGAATGTGGCTTTTCGGTTGAGATTGTCTTTCTTTCCGGTTGACAGGTTGTCTACCACCACTACTTCCCAGCCTCTCCTGAGATATCCGTCCACAACGTGGGAACCGATAAAGCCGGCCCCTCCGGTGACCAGAACTTTCCTCATAAGAAGTCCCCTCTCATTTTTCCTTTGCTCTCCTTTCCCTCTCCAGCCGTTTTCTTCCTTCCTCGAAAAAGGGCTCTGCAAAGGAAGTAGGCCAGGTTCTTTCCTCAAAGGGTCTTTTTTCCATAGTGTCCAGAAAGCCTTGGAAATCCTGATAGTAGGAGCCGTAGATATGATAGCTGTCGGCGATATGGATATATTTACCCACTTTGATTTCCTTGCCCGTTGCCCGACCAATCTTTTCTGCCACCATCTTTTGGAGCTCAGTGAAGGCAAACATGTTCATAAAAGCTGCCTTAAAGGCATCGTTGCTTCTCAGATGAACATTTAGTTGGAGGTTTTCTCCAAATATGCGAAACCAGCATCTCTGGAGACAGTTATGGGTTACTATGTTGTCTGAAACAATACTGTGATCCGGGTGATCAACCTCAAAGTCATAGACCACATTTTCATCCAGGAACCGGTCTATGCTATCTATTTTTGTCCACGCACCCCCAGTCCCGCTGGCCTTGAGAGCTCTTGCCACAGACAGTAGTCTCACATCCCGCGTTACGTCCTTTGCCCTCCTCCATCCAATACTGCCATTTCTATCCTTACACCACATCCTATGCTCGTCAGTAACCGTAATAGTATCACCGTTTGATAATGTGAATGCCTCTAGGCTTTTGGCCATTTTGCGAAAACATTTCCTGGCCACCGATTTTACCACTCTATCCAGTGCAAAGTCGTAGGAATATACTTCGCTGCCATCTTTGATCTCCTCGACCCTGACATAGCCATTTGGTGTGGCTATCTGAGTCCCGGCGGCAAAACACGCAGGATCATGGATGTCCGTATCTTCCCAGACTTTCCAGGTGACCGCTTGAGCCCGACGAGTGTAAGGGATCTCGCATAGCTTGTGCACTACAGACTCGATCTGATTTATGATTCTTCCTTCGACTTTGTAATTAAAAAGCCTTTCATGGTATGTGTATTCCCACTTCCCTTCCTCGGGTTTAATCCACTCGTCATGAACGCCTAGAAGTACTTCCTGGCAATAGATCTCCAGGTCAGCCAGTCCAGCAGGGATAGCCCGGTGAAGACGGGGTTCCTTGAAGGGAGAGATGACTTCAATAATTATGGTACAATCCCTGCTGGGAGGATCCTGCGATTTGTCGTACTCTGTTCTTACCCGGATTCCTTTTTCCCAGCATTCGAGGAGTGATTTTTCCCATGCTTCGGGTAGAGTCTCAGCCCTTATCTTGATGACCGGTGAGCCGGGTGAAGTTTTTGGACTCATCTTTGTAGGTCAACCTCAGGCTCTTTTTTGTGCCAATCGGTATTCTGCTCAAAGGCATAGGCCACTCGGAGCAAGGTTGGCTCATCAAAGGCTTTAGCCAAGACCTGCAGTCCAATAGGAAGTCCCTGTTGGCTGTAGCCACAGGGAATGGAGATTCCCGGGATCCCTGCCAGATTAGCAGAGATGGTAAATATATCGGAAAGATACATCTTGACGGGGTCATCCACCTTTTCTCCTATTTCAAAAGCTACTGTGGGAGAGGTAGGGGTAACGACAACGTCGCACCTCTTAAAGACCTCTTCGAAATCCCGTCTCACTAATGTACGGACTCTTCCCGCTTTGCCGTAGTAATCATCGTAGTATCCCTTGCTCAACACATAGGTTCCCAGCATTATTCTTCTTTTGACCTCCTCACCAAATCCTTCTTGACGACTCCTCTTATACATTCCAACAAGATCACTCACATCCTTAGTCCTGAGTCCATATCCTACTCCATCGTATCTGGCCAGATTGGAACTTGCCTCAGCAGTGGCAATGAGGTAGTAGGTAGCAATGGCATATTCGGTGTGGGGAAGGGAAACCTCTTCCACCTTGGCACCCAGTTTTTCCAGAATCCCTGTCGCCTCAAAAGTAGCCTGTCTCACTTCATCACTCATTCCGGGAACAAAGTATTCCCGGGGCAGTCCTATTGTTATGTTTTTTAGATCCGAGATGCAATATTTGACGTAAGAGGGAACAGGATAGTCCAAACTGGTGGAATCCAACCGATCCCTGCCGCTCAAGACCTCAAGAAGCATAGCGCAGTCTAAGACATCCTTGGCGATGGGACCGATCTGATCAAGAGAGGAAGCAAAGGCAACAAGTCCATACCGGGAAACTCTTCCGTAGGTAGCTTTTAATCCAACCACACCACAGAAAGAGGCCGGTTGGCGTATGGATCCACCCGTATCTGACCCCAGAGCCATAACCGCTTCTCCACTGGCCACGGCGGCTGCCGAACCCCCACTGGATCCTCCAGGAATAGCTTTGAGATTCCAGGGATTATGGGTTACCTGGAAAGCGGAGTTCTCTGTGGAAGAGCCCATAGCAAACTCGTCCATGTTGGTTTTGCCTATGATAATGGCATCTGCCTCTTTCAATCTTTGGGCTACCGTGGCTGAGTAGGGGGGACAGAAATTCTCCAGAATACGGGAACCGCAGGTAGTCCTTTGATCTTTGAGGCAAATGTTGTCTTTTACCGCTATGGGAATCCCGCCCAGGAAACCCAGTTTTTCTCCTTTTGAGAGCCTTTTATCCAGCCTTCCAGCCTCCTCTAGAGCTCCTTTCCTGTCCAGGAAAAGGAAGGCCTTGATCTTGTCTTCCACTTCCTCTATGCGCTGGAAGACGGATGAGGTAAGCTCTTGAATGGAAATCTCTCTATCCTGGATTAGCCGACCGAGTTCGTGGGCAGGTAGTGGATACAGGTTCAATTTCGTGTCCTTCAGCTAAAGGTTTGTAAGGAGCATTCTTAGGAGCTCATCTGGGCCCAGTTTTTTCCTACTTTGGTTTCCACCGCCAGAGGCACAGACAGCCTCATGGCTCCTTCCATCTCTTCCTTGACTATTTTCCGTGTCTCATTGATTTCTTCGTCCGGAACCTCAAAAAGGAGCTCATCATGAATCTGAAGGATAATCCAGGCTCTGAGCCTCCCTTTTGTCAATTTCCTTTCTAGATTGACCATAGCCAACTTGATGAGGTCAGCGGCTCCTCCCTGAATCGGGGTGTTAATAGCAGCTCGCTCAGCCATCTGTCTCGCCTTCTTGTTGGAGGAGACAATTTCTGGAAGATACCTCTTTCGTCCGAGAGGCGTTCTTACATATCCTTTCTTCCGGGCTTTCTCCAGCTCCCTGGTCAAATATTCCTTCACCCTTGGGTAGCGCTGAAAATAATGCTCAATATATTCACTAGCCTCTTTTTCAGAGATTCCTAAATCACGAGCCAGTCCATAGCTACTGATTCCGTAGACAATACCAAAGTTGACCACCTTCGCCAGTCTTCTCATCTTTGGAGTGACCTGAAGGGGCATGACGTTAAAGATCTCTGACGCTGTCTGTCGGTGAACATCTTCATTTCGGTCAAAAGCACTCTTCAGGTTAGAATCTCCTGAAAGATGAGCCAGAATCCTCAGTTCTATCTGGGAGTAATCAGCGGAGAGGAACAAATTCCCCTCATCGGCAATGAATGCCCGACGGAGCTTCCCTCCAAATTTATTCCTGATAGGTATGTTTTGAAGATTAGGTTTGGAAGAGGAGAGTCTGCCGGTCGCAGTCACTGTCTGGTTGAAGGAGGTATGAATTCTCCCGGTACTGGGGTTAATCAAGCCGGGGAAAGGCCTTATGTAGGTGGACTGGAGTTTAGATAGCTGGCGATAATTCAGAATTTTTTTGAGGGAGGGACGCATAAGAGACAGAGCTTGCAAGACTTCCTCGTCGGTCGAATAACCAGTTTTTGTCTTCTTGATGCGTGGCAAGCTCAGCTTTTCAAACAGAATCTGCCCCAGCTGTTTGGAGGAGTTGATGTTGAACTTCTCCCCCACGTCTTCATAAATCTCCTCTTCCAGGCGTCTTATTTTTTCTCCTACCTCACTTAAGAATTCCTCCAGAGCGGACCTTTTTACCTTGATACCTCGATTTTCCATTTTTGCCAGGACCTGAACCAGGGGAAGCTCCACCTTGGTGTACAATTCCCAGAGATTCTCGCCCTCGAGCTTTTCCTGCAGTCTCCCTCTCAGCTTGTCAATCAATTCTACTCTCTGAGGAAGAGAAGTCTCATTAATGGTTTTTCCGAGATATTCTATGCAAAGGTCCTTGAGCGAATAATCTGAAGCTGAAGGGTCGAGAAGGTATGCGGCTAGCTGTGTATCAAAACCCAGGCCCTCAAGGTCTAGTTGCCAGTCTTTGAGGTCCAGGATGACCTTTTTTAGATGATGCCCTGTCTTTTTTGTCCGGCGATCTCGGAGAACAGGTGAGATTTTCTTGACTATGAGATCTTTTCTTAATTCTTTTTGAACCAGGGGAAGCCAATAGGATGCTCCATCCTGTGATAAGAAAGCTACTCCGGGCGTCTCTTTCCCTGTTTCTAGAACAAAAGACCCCTGTTTTAGGGCACAAGTAGCTCATCAAGCTCCTCGGGGCTCTTGATAGTCTCATGATGTGTGTTATGAATTTTGGAAGTAGTAAAATCTTCTATCAATCTCTTGAATCCCAGCTCTCTAAAAAGGGGGAGAAGCACTTTCTTGTCAGGGTCTTTTGTTCTAAGTTTCTCCCAGTCAACCTTGAGAGGAACAGAGGTAACGAGGGTAGCCAGTTCTTTTGACCATTTTGCCTGATCCTGGCATTTCTTGAGCAGCTTCCTTTTACTAGCCGGTAGATCATCCAAGCGGCGGATAAGATTCTCCAGATTCCCGTACTTTTGTAGCAGCTCCTTGGCAGTGACAGGTCCAATCCCGGGCACCCCCGGTATGTTGTCAGAGGTATCTCCTACCAGAGAAAGGTAATCTGCTATTTGGCTCGGAGAGACACCAAGACTCGCTATTACCCCTTCCTCATCAAGAACTTGGGTTTCGGAAAGGCCCTTCTTAAGACGGATAATGTGAATGGAGGGGGAGACTACCTGAAAAAAATCCTTATCTTCGGTAAGAATTTCCACTTTGAGTCCCCGTGTTACTCCGTGGTTGGCCAAAGCTGCCAGAATATCGTCGGCTTCGTATTCCTCTTCCTCAAAGACGGGAACGCCAAAACCAGCAAGAATTTTCTTGACTAGAGGGATCTGCTTGGCCAGATCGCTGGGCATAGGGGGCCTGGTGATTTTGTACTGGTCAAATTTCTTGTGCCGAAAGGTTTCCTTTCCTTTGTCAAAAGCACAGGCAAGATACTGAGGTTCTTTGTCTTTAAGAAGTTTCATTAGCATACGCGTGAATCCATAGACGGCTCCGGTGGGAACACCCCGAGTATTGGTCAGAGGAGGGAGGGCAAAGAAGGCACGGTAGAGCAGGCCCGTGCCATCCATAAGGGCCAGTTTTTCCTTTTCTGCCAGCATCGCTTTTTCCTTACAGTGCTAGTATACAGGAATTTGCTTTTGTGTAAAACACTTGGTAAGAAGAAAAGGGCTTTCACCGAGGGCCCCCGGCCACTAGATGGCTCACATTGCTGGGGAGGGGCAAAATACGGCTTTCTTGTCAATTTGACAAAGTATGATATAATAAATAACTACATTGGATAGGCCTTCCTTTTTCTCCCTGCAAAGCTGGAGACGTGTGCTATATATCATCATTGGAATTTGAAAAATTCCGAGGCTCGAAAGGGGAAGAGAAAATTTCTGGGGAGCTCAGAAAGAATAGAAACATGAAAAAGGAGAAGTTCTTCACTCTAATGTGGATTCCTCCTCATTGCCGCAGGCGCGTACGTCGGATAAGAATCTCCAGGTTCATTTTCTCTCTGAGTATAACTGGAGCTGTTTTTGCCCTCCTTGCTATCCTCTTTCTTATCTATAGCTATGTCCAACTGAGGGAGAAGGCAAGCTGGTTAGATGAATTGGAAAGGGTGAACCGGATTCAGAAAGTCAAGATTTTTTCACTGGCCGGGAAGGTCAAAGATTTCACAGAGACTATGGAAAGATTGAAAGAGTTGGAAGATAAAATAAGAACCCTGGCCGGGGTAGGAGAAAGTGCCTCCGGTACGGGGGGAAGTCTGGGGAAAGGAGGCCCGGGGATTTATCTTTCCCCTGGAGAAGAGCTCATAGCTGGGTATCCGGGACAGTCCATCATTAGTAGAGAATATCCATTTGCTTATGCTCTTATTGGAAGAACCGAAGAAAATGTTAATTATCTTGAGATGGAAGCAAAGAGCCGAAAAGTATCTCTGGGACAAGTTGAGAAGATTCTGCTGCAAAAAAAAGATCTTTTTGCCTCCACTCCCAACATTTTCCCTGTGCAGGGGTGGATTTCCTCGGGATTTGGACAGCGCAGAAATCCCTTCACAAAAAAGAGAGAGTTTCATCAAGCCCTCGACATTGTTGCTCCCTGGGGAACAGAGGTTAGGGCAGCGGCCCAGGGCAAGGTTACTTCCGCCGGGTGGTCCGGTCCATACGGTTTGACTATTAAGGTCAGGGGTGGGTACGGATATTCTACTGTATATGGCCATCTTTCCCGCATTCTGGTGAAGAAAGGTACCTGGGTAAAAAAAGGAGAGGTTATAGGCAGGCTGGGAAGCACAGGACGCAGTACGGGACCTCATCTTCATTTTGAGGTGTGGTTCAAGGAAAAAACCACTAATCCTCTGGATCTTATGGTAGAGCCGCTGGGATGACATACTGGGTAGTCTTTCTCTTGAATGGAAGACTGCTTGCACCCAGGATAATTCAGCGGAGGAAGGAGAAAGATAGATGCGCAGGAAAAAAGACGAGATAACCAATAGTGTGATAGGAAAGAATAC
>CAYYHL010000009.1:0-18340 GCA_964471775.1 uncultured Clostridia bacterium | reverse complement strand
AAGAGCTGTGTGCCTCCTCTACCTGAAGCACGCACAGGTAGTGGTAAAGGACGGGGGTTCTTTCTATACCTTCGGTTTCGAGGATTGGAGGGATTTTTCTCGGAATACCTCTGATGACGATGATATAATCAGAACCATCAGCTACAATCTCAAGATACCCCGTATTATCCTCTTGCTCCTTTACGACAAACTCCCCCCCTGGGAGGTGAAATTTACCCGAAAGAACATCTACAAGAGAGACAATAACATCTGCCAGTATTGTGGAAAAAAATTCCAGCCGGAGGATCTCAATTTGGACCACATCCTACCTTCATCCCGGGGAGGCAAAGATAGTTGGGAAAACGTTGTCTGTTCTTGTGTCCCTTGTAACCTGCGCAAGGCCAACAGAACACTGAAGGCGGCGGGGATGAACCTCATCAGAATCCCTCGAAAACCGGTCTGGAGAGCTTTTGTTAAGGATAATTTCACCGGAGTGAGAGAGGAGAGCTGGAAAGATTTTCTTGATGTAGCTTACTGGAATGTCGAACTGGAAGAGAATGAGGAGTAGAGAGATTGCCCTCTTTGCCTCCTATTACCCAGAGCCATCTTGCTGGGATAAAAGTTTTCAAAAGGGGAAAAGTACGTGATATTTATGATCTGGGAGATCGGCTTCTCATAGTGGCTACGGACAGAGTCTCAGCCTTCGATTGCATTCTCCCCAATCCTATCCCCTTCAAGGGGAAAGTCCTAACAGCTCTATCCTCCCTGTGGTTCAATCGGACCAGAAATACCATTCCCAATCACCTCATCACCACCAGTTTAGAAGATTACCCTTCCAGCCTGCTCAAGTTTCGGGATATCCTGGAAGGGAGATCCATGCTCGTGAAGAGGAGCGAGGTAGTCAAAATTGAATGCGTAGTAAGGGGCTATCTCGCTGGATCTGCCTACATGGAATATCAAAACTACGGTTCCATCTGCGGTATCATCCTGCCTTCAGGCTTGAGAGAATCGGATCCTCTACCTGAACCCATTTTCACGCCAGCTACGAAAGAGGTCAGTGGCCATGACATAAACATTACCAGAGAGAAAATGAGGCAGCTCATCGGGAATGAGCTAGCTGAGAGGCTGGTCGAGATAAGCCTGAAGATTTACAAAAGAGCCAGTGAACTTCTAAAACCCAGAAGAATAATTATCTCGGATACCAAGTTTGAGTTTGGATTTCTCGATGGAGAGTTAATTCTCATAGACGAGCTTCTCACCCCTGACTCCTCGCGATTCTGGTCCACGGAAGAATATACCCCGGGCCAGCATCAGAAGAGCTTTGATAAGCAGTTTTTGCGGGATTATTTGGAAACCGTGGATTGGGACAAAACTCCGCCCGCTCCTCATCTTCCTGCCCACATTATCAAAAAGACAACTGAAAGATACCTGGAAGCCTACCAAAGAATTACAGGAAAGAAGTTGGGTATGTGACCATCACCGGGTGTACCTTCCGAGGCGCCATACCCCCGCTCACAAGTCTTGGCGATCGTCCATGGCCTTGACCTGTTCATTTGCGAGACCTCCTTACCCCCCGAGTTTTCCCTGGACTTAAAGGAGAAATGCTGTTACCGCCAAGAGACATTGACAACGAGCTTCCCGGGCTTATAATTAGTATGATTTAAGGACAGAGATGAAAATGGAAGCCTCGCAAATAGATAGATTACAGAAAATGCAGAAAAGATACGAAGAGCTTCATCGCTTGCTCTCTGATCCCCGGATAGCTCGAGATAGAAACCTCCTGGAAAAATACAGTCGGGAGTCCGGCAAGTTGGAAGAAGCCCTTTCTCTTTGGCAAAAATACAGAACGCTTCAGGAGGAGATGGAAAAGCTAGAAGGAATCCTTGCCGATGAAAAAGAGGAGAAGGATATCAAAAAGCTAGCCAGAGAGGAAGAGGAAAACTTGAAAAAGGATCTGGAAAGCCTGGAACAAAAGCTGTCAAAGGTTCTCACTCCTCAAGATCCGTATCTTCAGAGAAATGTCATTATGGAGATCCGGGCAGGTACAGGGGGGGATGAAGCAGCATTGTTTGCTGCTGATCTTTACAAAATGTACAACCGGTTTGGCGGAAAAAAGAGTTGGAAAATAGAAAACATGGATCTTCATGCCACCCCCAGGGGAGGAATTAAAGAAGTCGTCTTCGCCATTGAAGGCAAGGACGTGTTTGAAACCATGAGGTTTGAAAGTGGGGTGCATCGGGTACAAAGAGTTCCTGTTACCGAATCGAGTGGAAGAATCCATACTTCAACGGTTACCGTGGCTGTTCTTCCCGAGCCTGAGGAAATAGAGATTGAGATTAATCCAGAGGATCTGAAAATAGAGACTTTCCATTCCAGTGGAGCCGGGGGGCAACATGTCAACGTAACCGATTCTGCAGTGCGGATCAGTCACGTCCCCACAGGGGTGACAAGCCAATGTCAGGATGAGCGTTCCCAGCACCAAAATAAGATCAAAGCTATGCGAATCTTGAGAGCCAAGCTTCTTCAGGCGAGAGAAAGTGAGCAACGAAATGAGATCTCCGAACAGAGAAGAGCTCAAATTGGCAGAGGAGATAGGTCCGAGCGAACTAGAACCTACAATTATCCCGAGAGGAGAGTTACCGACCATCGCCATCACGTAACAGTCTACGATTTGGAAAACATTCTCAACGGAGAAATGGATAATCTTTTGGAATCTATCCATGAGAAGATAAGAGAGAAAAAAGTTGTAAGTGAAGAGGGATAAATCTAGATCACTCCTTGATTTCTTGAGGGATGAGACCTCCTCAAAATGGCTATGGGGATTAAGCCAGGAGGCGAAATCATACGTGGTGGCAGTGCTGTGGAGAAGAACCAATCTCCCACTGCTGCTTGTGGAATCGATTCACTCCCGGGCTGATGACATCCATCAGGATCTATGTACCTTTCTGCAAGGAGAAGAGGGTATTTTTCTTCTTCCTTCCCGAGAGGAGGACCAGAGGGGCGAACGTCTTAAGATTCTCCATGAACTTCAAAGACAGAGGCACCCCTTGGTGGTCGCCTCTCTGCCTGCCATCTTCCAGTCAGTTCCATCCTTATCTCATCTTGGTGACCATATTCGCAGGCTCAGGACAGGGGATGTCCTCAAGCGGGAGAGGCTCCTGAACTATCTTATCAAGGGAGAATATAAATTCTCTCCTTTGGTCGAAGAGCCAGGAGACTATTCACTCCGGGGAGGCATTGTGGACTTTTTCTCGCCTCTCTACCCTCATCCCATAAGAGTAGAGCTTTTTGATGATAAGATAGATTACATGCGGGAATTCGATCCGCGCACCCAATGTTCAATAAAAAGAAGGAAAGAGATTGTTCTCTCACCGAAAAGTGAGCTTGCCCTCCTCAAACACAAAAAAAGAGAATTCATCCCTCTATTTGAGATTTTTCCTCGTCCTTCCACCATCGTTCTGGACGAGCCGGCTCTCCTCGAGAATTGTCTGAGGACCTTAAATCTCGGGCACGTCGTGAGCTGGCATGATCTTCTCCGAAGACCGAGATGCATCTACCTTTCCACCCTACACGAGAAATCGTCCTGGACAAGGGGAGCATCCACTCTTGCCCTTTCCTCGCATCCGTTGACCTCCTATCGAGACCAGTTTGATCTCTTGCTTCAGGACATAAGAAGATGGAGCGAAAAGAAATACAGCATAGTCATGCTGGCTTCCAATCGAGGACAGGCGGAGAGACTGCGAAAGCTACTTGCCGAGAGGGGAATGGACATATCTTTGAAAGAGACCTTTCCCCTTCTGGAGAGGTCCACCGTTCCTTTCATCGGCATAGGAGACCTACGAAGAGGTTTCGTTTTTGACAATGTTAAACAAGTCTTCATCACCGATGAGGATATCTTTAGGCGCTATACCGAGAGAAGAAAGAGATGGGTGGATACGCAGGGACGAGGGATTAGAACGTGGGCGGAACTCAAAGAGGGTGACTACGTGGTTCACATTGACTACGGAATAGGCAAATTCACCGGAACAAAAACTCTGAGGGTGGAAGGACGGGAATGTGATTACTTCCAGATAAACTACAAACTATCTGATCGTCTCTATGTACCGATCGATGCTGTGGATCGCTTGCACAAATATGTTGGGGACTCTAGCCACCCCCCTCCCATTTACAGTCTGGAGGGAGGATGGTGGAGATTAGCCAAGAAGAGAGTCAGGAAAGCCGCCCATGAACTTGCCGCTTCTCTGCTTCATCTGTATTCGATTCGAGAGATTCTCCCAGGACATGCTTTTTCCCCTGATTCCGATTGGCAGCTGGAATTTGAGGCTTCATTTCCCTATCAGGAAACTCCCGATCAGCTCAAAACATCTGGGGAGGTTAAGAAAAATATGGAAAAGAGCGATCCAATGGACGTATTGGTCTGTGGCGATGCTGGGTACGGCAAAACAGAAGTTGCTATGAGAGCTGCATTCAAAGCAGTTATGGACAATAAACAAGTAGCGATCCTGGTTCCTACTACCATCCTGGCGGAGCAGCACTATCGCACCTTCAACGAAAGAATGGTCCCCTACCCCATCAGGATTGAAATGCTGTCCCGTTTCCAAAGACCTGGTGAGCAGCAAAGAGTTATTCAGGACTTGAAGAGAGGAAGAATAGACATTGTCATTGGAACGCACCGGCTCATCCAGGACGACGTGAACTTTAAGGATCTTGCCTTGATAGTAATCGACGAAGAACAACGGTTTGGAGTAATTCACAAAAAAAAGTTGAGGGAATTCAGAAAATTGGCTGATGTATTGACCCTGAGCGCCACCCCTATTCCTCGTTCTCTCTATATGTCCCTGGTCGGTTTAAGACCCATATATACAATGTTCACTCCACCCCAGGAAAGACAGGCCATAGAAACAGTAGTCACTGAATACAACGAGGATCTGATAAGGCGAGCCATTCTTCGGGAGCTAGAAAGAGCAGGTCAAACTTTTTATCTCTATAACCGCATCAAGGACATATACCGGATAGCGGAAAAAGTAAGAAAGCTCGTTCCCGAGGCCTCGGTGGGCATCTCACACGGAAGAATGCCTTCGAGGGAGCTGGAAAGAATCACCAAAGACTTCTTGAATGGAAAATTCAACGTCCTTGTTTGCACGACCATCATAGAGTCGGGCATAGACATGCCCAACGTAAATACCTTGATCGTTGAGGGAGCAGAACAGTTCGGATTGGCTGATATTTACCAACTGAGAGGACGCATAGGGAGAGGGAGGGTAAAGGGGTACGCCCATTTTCTTCTTGCCCCCTCCAGGACCCTTACCGAAAACGCACGCAAACGAATGGAAATAATTAGCCAATTTAAGAAACCGGGCTCTGGATTCCAGATTGCCATGCAAGACTTAGAAATGAGAGGCACGGGCAATCTTTTAGGAAGGGAGCAGCACGGACACATAGGGGCTGTCGGATTCACCCTCTATTCTCAGCTCCTCTCCGAGGAAATAAAGAGACTCAAAGGAGAAAAGGTGAGTCCATCTCTGCCAGTGAGTCTGGATCTCAAGGTAGAGGCGAGAATCTCACCCTCGTACGTGCCTTACCAGGAACAACGGCTCGATCTTTATCGGCGGATTGGGGAGCTGACTGATGACGAAGACATCCTCAAGTTCAAAGAGGAGCTCAGGGATCGGTATGGAAGGCTGCCAGTGGAAACCAGAAATCTCATTGAGCTTCTGCGTATAAAACTCCTGGCCAGAAATCTCGGTATCATCTCTCTGATCAGAAAAGGTTCTGAGATCTGGGCGAGATTCTCTCCTTCTCGCCCGGTCACTGAGAAGATGCGGATCGAAATTGAGGAGAACTTTTTCGGTGAGATTAAGTTTCTTCCCATGGACGAAAAGCACCTCATTATCTTGATTAAGGACAAAGGAAGAAAGTCGCTCATATCCCTGAAGGGGGTTTTACAAAGATTAAAAGGTCTGCTATAATGCTCCCGGAGGCCGGGAAGTGAAATCATCTCTCTTTCTTGCTTTTTTGATCTTCCTGGGGGCAGGCCTTGCTGCTTATCCCGCGGAGCTTATCGACCGAATCATCGCTGCTGTTAACGGGGAAATTGTCACCCAGAGTGAGCTTCTGCTTGAGGTTCGCCTCTTGAATCTGAACCCAGAGAGCCCCGGCCTAACGAAACAGGTGTTGAGGAGTCTGATTGGTAAGAGAATCTACCTTCAAGAAGCAAAAAAGCAAGGAATAACCCCAAATTCTGGGTCGGTGGAGAATATCATTGCCGAAAAGAGTAAGGGAATGTCCAGCGAGGAATTTGAGCGAGTGCTGGGAGAGAGAGGAATATCCCTGGAGGATTATGAAAGCTGGCTGGCGAAAGAGATTATGATTTATGAGCTGAGGCGCCAAAAATCAAAAGAGATACAGGGAGAAGTGACAGTAGACCAGGAAAAAACCCGGGATTTCTATCTCAAGCTGGAGCAATATCTCGAGGGGACTGAAGGCGAGAGGGAAACGAGAGAATTCTATGAGTTATATGAGGAAGAGCTCAGGTATGCAGGCAAGGTTAAGATGGCCCAGATTCTGGTCCGTAGTGAGGAAGAAGCTGATCGCATTCTTAGCCGAATAAACGATGGAGAAGATTTTTCTTATCTCGCGAAAGAAATCTCTCTCGGTCCAGCTGCCGAAAAAGGAGGACAGTTAGGATGGGTAGATCCAGCGACCCTGAAGTCTCCTTTGAAAGAGCTCATTGGAAAGCTCGAGACCCCTGGGATTATTAAGGTAAAGGAGGAAGGCCTCTTTCGGATCATACAACTTCAGGATAAGAAGGAGTTGAGTTTCCGTGAGTACGGGAACAAGATCGAAGAGTACCTGAAGAATGAAAGGAGCGAGGAGGTTTTGAGAGAATGGTTTGAAGATCTCGAATCAAACGCGGAAATCGAAATAATCGCGAGCCTGGCCGGCGAAACTCACTAAGTCGACTCAAACGGATACTGTTCGTCAAAAGGAGAGAGAAGTGGAAAAGTTTGTTATTCAGGGTGGAATTCCCCTCAAAGGAAAACTGAAGGTCCGAGGAGCGAAGAATTCTGCTCTTCCTCTTATGTGCGCTTCGATACTTGCTGAAGGAAAATCTTACCTTCTCAATGTTCCTCGCCTGATGGACGTGGTAACTATGCAACAGGTCCTGGAGGGTCTCGGGATAAGGATCACCAGAAAAGATACAACTCTAGAAATTGACTCTGCTAACCTTTCCGGCTACGAGACCCCTTATGAGTTAGTTAAGAAAATGAGAGCTTCTATTTTGGTCCTGGGTCCTCTTTTGGCCAGGTATGGAAAGGCCGAAATCTGCCTCCCCGGAGGGTGCTGCATTGGCAGAAGACCGGTTAATCTGCATCTGGAGGGACTAAGAAAACTTGGAGCCAGAATAAAGGTAAAAAGAGGTTATATTGAAGCTTATACAAACGGACTGAAAGGAAACAGTGTGCACTTTGATGTTCCCAGCGTGGGGGCCACGGAGAACCTCATGCTCTCCGCTTGCTTGAGTGAAGGTGAAACTGTTATCAGGAACGCCTCTCGGGCACCAGAGGTGGTAGACCTGGCCAAATTCTTGAGAAAGATGGGAGGTGAGATACAAGGGGAAGGAACCAGCGTAATCAGAATTAGCGGGGTACAAAGGCTAAGACCTGCTCGTCACTCTATCATTCCCGACCGTATTACCGCGGGAACTCTTATCATGGCCATTATTGCCTCGGGAGGAGAAGCTACACTGGAGGGAATTCGTCCCGATCACCTGGGGATAATCTTTACCAAACTAAGAGAAATAGGCACAGAGATTGAAGTGAATGGCGATCATGTTCGAGTAAAAGCAGGCGATTACTTAAGGCCACTCAGGATAAAAACTCTTCCCTACCCTGGCTTTCCTACTGATCTTCAACCTCAAATAACCTCTCTTGCCTGTGTTGCCCGGGGAACCAGCGTAGTTACCGAAACCATTTTTGAGAGCAGGTTCGCGCATCTTCCTGAACTTCAAAAAATGGGAGCCAAAACCAAACAGGGACGAGCAGGAGTAGTGGTTAAGGGAATACCCTATCTATCCGGAAATTTAGTGAGGGCCTCGGACATAAGAGGAGGGGCAGCCCTGGTCCTAGCAGGATTGGCAGCTCGCGGAACGACAATAGTAGAGGAAATTCATCACATTGATCGGGGATACGAGGAGCTCGAGAAGGATCTATCTCGACTGGGAGCTAATATAGTCAGAGTCAAGGAATAGGAATGCTCGCCATAGCCAGGAGAAAAAGAATAGGCATAGATCTCGGAACCACCAACACTTTGGTTTATGTGGAAGGCAAGGGAGTTGTATTCAATGAGCCATCGGTAGTAGCCATTGAGAGAGCAACGGAAAGAATCTTGGCCATAGGAGGCGAGGCCAGGGAGATGATAGGAAAGACGCCGGACAGCATTACTGCGGTAAAACCAATGGAAGACGGTGTGATAGCTGATTATGATATCGTGGAGGGTACACTAAAGTTCTATATCAAGAAAATCTATGGACACTGGATTTTCTTTCCTCCCTACCTTATGATCTGTATTCCCACCGGGGGAACATCGGTGGAAAGGAGAGCTGTGAAAAATGCTGCCATCAGGGCAGGATGCAAAAGAGTTTTTTTGATTGAAGAACCAAAGGCAGCAGCTATTGGAGCAAATCTGGATATTACCAAACCCCAAGGGAATATGATCATTGATATAGGAGGGGGCACCACAGATATTGCCGTACTTTCTTTGGGGGAAATTGTGGTGGGAGAATGCCTTCGTGCCGGTGGTAACAAGATGGACCAAACCATTATGAGATATATGCGAAAAAGCTACAATCTAGCTGTGGGAGAGGTTACTGCTGAGCATATAAAACGAGAAATAGGATACGCCACCCTGCCCCCAAGAAATGAGCAACTGGAAGTGAAGGGTAGAGATCTCGCCGCAGGATTGCCAAAGAAAATTGAGATAGGTCCTGAAGAGATATGCAAAGCCCTATCCGAACCTCTGGGCATTATAGTGGATGGAGTAAGAAGAGTCCTGGAGAAAACTCCCCCGGAGCTGGCCGCGGACATAATCAATAATGGAATTGCTCTCACCGGAGGAGGAAGCCTGTTGAAAAATTTTGACAGACTCATTGAGGAGAACACCGGGATTTCTACCTATCTGGCGGATGATCCCTTATCCTGTGTGGCCATTGGAACAGGAAGAGCTCTGCAGACTATAGATCTCTTGCAGGAAACGCCCGAGAACTCAAAGACGTGAGCGGCTGAGAGGGGTTCTACTTTTGATCTCAAGAAGGACTTATGAATGAATAGACGGACTAGATTCATTTGCCAAAGCTGTGGTCGCGTTTCCGTGAAGTGGCTGGGCCGCTGTCCCCAATGTGGAGAATGGGACAGTTTCTACCAAGAGAAAACAAGGAAAACATCCTCTTCGAGTTCTTTCCAGGGAGAGGCCACCTATGAGTCTCTTCAGGAAATTGGCCAGAAGCAGGGTGAGCGCTACCATACCGGTATCAAAGAGTTCGATCGAACTCTGGGAGGAGGAGTGGTTCCCGGCTCCCTGGTCCTCATAGGCGGTGAGCCCGGTATTGGAAAATCCACGCTGCTCCTGGAAGTAGCGGGCCAGCTCTCATCTTCCAAGTTTCCTGTTCTTTATGTCTCTGGTGAAGAGTCGGCTGAGCAGACAAAGCTTCGGGCTTCAAGGTTAGGAGTGAATTCACCTCACATTTACCTCTCCTCCGAGACTAATGTGGAGGGGATTACTGAACTCATGGAAAGATTGAAACCCAAATCTGTGGTCATAGATTCTATACAGACCATATACCGGGAGGACTTGGCATCCAGCCCTGGTTCAGTTTCGCAGGTACGAGAATCCGCCGTCTACCTTATGAGAGCAGCCAAGGAAAGAGAAATAACGGTCTTCCTCATCGGCCATGTGACCAAAGAAGGAACAATTGCCGGACCCAGGGTGCTCGAGCACGTCGTCGATACAGTTCTCTATTTCGAGCCTGAGCAAAGCCACGAATACAGAATACTAAGATCAGTAAAGAATAGATTTGGGCCCACGCTCGAGATAGGGATCTTTCACATGGAGGAGAATGGTTTAAGAGAGGTCAGCGATACCTCTCGACTCTTCCTGACAGACTCGTCCATGAGTGAGGACGTGCCAGGGAGCGTAGCAGTCCCCACAATGGAAGGGACTCGGTGTTTCCTGGTAGAAGTCCAGGCACTGGTTGCCTCTTCAAATCTGGCCGTTCCTCGAAGAGTAACCCAGGGTGTTGACTACAATAAGCTCTGTTTACTTTTGGCTGTACTGGAGAAGAGACAGAGATTGCGTTTTTACGACCAAGACGTTTTCATAAATGTGGCAGGGGGGATGAAAGTGGATGAACCTGCCTGTGACTTGGCCATCGCTTTATCTGTTGTTTCCAGTCTCAAGAACCTCCCTTTCTCCAGAAGAACGGTGGCCATTGGTGAAGTGGGACTGGGAGGCGATATCCGGGCAGCCTCTTTCATGGATAAAAGAATGGGTGAAGCGGCTAAGCTCGGGTTTACCCGATGCTTCACTTCCAAAGTGAGACTAAATGAAAAGAACAGCTTTCCCAGCCTAAAGATAATGGAGTTCACCAAAATTGAGGAGATACTTCAAAACGAGTTCAAAGGGGAAAGAGGCACTTAAGCCCAAGGAAAATGAGGAGAGTGGGCTTGCTTTCCTCAGGCGGATGTCGCCCGGAACTCCCCTGGGACAGGCCCTGGAGATCATCCTTCAAGCTGGAACAGGGGGTCTCATCGTGGTGGGGGATACTCCCAAGATATTGGAAGCCATTGAGGGAGGGTTCAAAGTAGACTGCAGGCTAACTCCTACCGCCCTGGCAGAATTGGCCAAGATGGATGGAGCTATTATTCTTTCTCGCGATATGGAAAGAATACTGTATGCTAACACACAGTTAGTTCCGGACTACCTTATTCCCAGCAGTGAGAGAGGGACCCGTCATCGAGCGGCTGAGAGGATGGCCAAACAAATGGACTGCCCCGTTATTGCCATTTCCCAAACCCGGGGCATAGTCAGCCTGTATCAGGGAGAGGCAAAATATGTGCTGAAAACTGTACCGGAGCTGATAAGAAGAGCCAGCCAAGCTCTTCAGACTCTGGAGCGGTATCAAGCTGCATTTAATGAGATTCTGGAGGAGTTAGATACCCTCGAATTCCAGGACTGGGTAAGATTATCCGATGTAACCAGGGCTCTGCAGAGAAGTGAGCTCATAAGAAGAATTAAGGAAGAGGTAGACCGCTATATAGTAGAGCTAGGACTGGAAGCCCGTTTAATAGAGATGCAACTGAAAGAGATTATTGGAGACACCCTGGTCCAGCTGGGGCTAATTGTCCGGGACTATGCCAAAGAGGATTATGAGAAGGCGCTCTCTGAACTACAATTGCTGAGCACGGAACAGATTCTAGAATTGACCAATATTATGGGAGCCCTTGGCTACGAAGCCAAAGCTGGAAATCTTGACCTTTCTGTATTTCCCCGGGGATATCGAGCCCTGTCCAAGATTCCTCATTTGCCTCAAGTGGTGGTAGAAAACGTGGTGGATTCTCTCGGGGATCTACCCGGCATCACCAGTGCCACTGCGCTTGAGTTAACGGAAATCGGTGAAGTAGGAGAAAAAAGGGCCGCTTCCATCAAACGAGAACTCGAAAGGCTAAAAGACAGGGCACTTTTGAGTAAATGAGCGAAGAAAAAAGGATAAAACAAATGAAAATAGAAGAACTCAGACTACGAATATTGTTCATAATACTGGTGGCGATAGTTTGCTACGGAGTTTCGCTAAACCTGCATTTTGGCCCATGGATCCCTGCTCTGGTGGGAGGATGGGTGGCTACTCTCATAGTCGTTGCCGAGCGAGGACTGAGCCGGACATCGGTAAGAGTAATCATCATTGGAGCCTTCGGATTGACCCTGGGGGTTGTCCTGGCCAATCTGATTGCCTATCCGCTCTTGCTCATTGCCCCGCTCAAATCTTTCGCCCCCTACATTCTCCTTTTGACCAACCTCATTTTTGCTACTGTTGGAGTTACCGTGGCAACAAAAAGAGAGACGGAGATATACAATTTCCTCTTCCGCTCTTCTGGAAGAGGAGCGGGGGCTTCGCGGGGAGTGCGCAAAGTTCTCGACACCTCGGTGATCATTGATGGCAGAATACTGGATCTTTGTAAGACCGGCTTTATTGAGGGTACCCTCATCATCCCCAACTTTGTTCTGGCAGAAATTGGGCAAATCGCTGATTCTTCCTCTTCCACGAAGCGAGCCAGGGGAAGAAGGGGTCTGGATATGGTGAATAAGCTGCAGACTCAGGAGAACGTTCCGGTAGAGATTGTTGATAAGGACTTCCCTGAAATTAAGGAGGTAGACACTAAGCTTCTCAGGCTCGGAAAACTGATGCAAGCAACTGTACTGACCAACGACTACAATTTGAGGAAACTAGCTAAGATTCAAGATGTACAGGTTCTCAATATCAACGAGCTCGCCACGAGCCTCAAGCCAGTTCTTCTGCCTGGGGAGAGCCTCCGAATCAATGTCATCAAGGAAGGGGAAAACCCTGATCAGGGAGTGGCATATCTTGAAGACGGAACCATGGTAGTGGTGGAAAGGGGTAAGAAACGCATCGGCCAACAGACAGAGGTCACCGTGACCTCTGTCCTCCAGACGACCACTGGCAAGATGATATTCACCGAGGTAAAAGAGGAACCCAGGAGAAAAAAAACCAGAGTAAGAAAAAGTGCGGGTTGAGGTGATCATTGCCGCAGGAGGATTGGGAAAGAGATTGGGGGAAAGTCCACCCAAACAATTCTTTCTCCTCAAAGGAAAGCCTGTCCTGTCCTGGACCATAAGCAAATTCCAAGAGTGTCCGCTCGTAGATGGCATAGTCCTGGTGATCCCCGCAAGGATGAAGGATTACACACGGGAGCATGTTCTATCACCCAACGGTTACGAAAAGGTTAAGAATGTGGTGGAAGGAGGAAAGGAGCGCAAAGATTCGGTCCTGGAAGGTTTGAGGGTGCTACAGACAAATACTGACACTGTCCTCGTTCATGATGGAGTCCGTCCCATCATTTCTCAAGAATTGATAACAGAGGTTATTCGGGCAACCCAGAGGTGGGAAGCGGTGGTTCCAGCCCTGCCCATACGAGAGACAATAAAAGAGATTGGCCAAGACAGCCTGGTCGAGACAACGCTGGACAGGAAAAAAGTGTGCCTCATTCAAACTCCTCAGGGATTTAAGAAAGATCTCATATGCCAGGCCCACGAGGAGGCCAGGAAGCGAGGATGGCAGGCCAGTGACGACGCCAGTCTGGTAGAAAGGCTTGGAGTACGAGTAAAGACAATCCCGGGGGAAGAGACCAATATCAAGATTACCTCACCTCAGGACCTGGTGGTGAGTCAGCTATTCTTAGAGTAAGAGGAGTTGTGTCCTTTGGCTCTTTTCTGGGTTTAACTTCTGCCAAGGTGTTCCTTCGGAACGAAAGTTCTCCTCGGGGAAGGATCAACTCTCTCACCAGAGGCTCCCCACAAGAAATCTTTAGAGCATCTCCTTCGGCAGTGTACGCATTCCCCCGAAGCGTCAAGATGAGGAGGTTCACGAGATTTTTTTGAGGAATCAATCACCCCGGGATGGCTTAAGGAGAGCCAGATGAGGGTCGGGATTGGATACGATGTTCATCCTTTGGTAGAAGGAAGAAAACTCATTCTGGGAGGCACCGATATCCCCCATGATAGAGGTTTGGCAGGACATTCCGACGGAGATGTACTTCTGCACAGCATTGCAGATGCCCTCTTAGGAGGAGCGGGCAAAGAGGATATAGGAAATCTTTTCCCCGACAATGATCCACGCTATGAGGGAATTTCCAGTATGAGTATACTGGCCCAGACAAAGAACAAACTCTCCGAGGAAGAATTCAGGATTCATAACGTGGATGCGGTGATTGTGGCAGAAGAACCCAGACTTTCCCCCTATATTCCTCAAATGAAGAAGAACATCGCTCAGGTTCTGGGAATTAAGCCGGAAAGAGTGGGGGTAAAGAGTACAACCTCCGAAGGACTGGGATTTTTGGGTAAGAAAAGAGGTATTGCCTGCTGGTCAGTGGCGAGTCTAAAAGAAAAGAAAGACCGTTAAATATGAAGACATGGCGCTCGTAGTCTACAATACTTTGACTGGCAAGAAGGAAGAGTTCATCCCCCTTAAAGATAAAGAGGTTAAAATGTACGTCTGCGGGGTGACTCTCTACGATGAGCTGCACCTGGGTCATGCCAGAGCGGCGGTGATCTTTGACTTCATCAGAAGGTATCTCGAATACCGGGGGTACCGTGTGAAGTACATAACAAATTTCACCGACGTTGATGACAAGATGATCGATCGGGCTAAGGCTTTAGGAATCTCTATCTTCGAGCTAGCTAATAAGTTCATCAAGGAATACACGGAGCAGATGAAGATTCTTGGAGTGAGGAGGGCGGATGAGTATCCTCGCGCTACTGAGTGTATGAATGAGATAATAGATCTCATCAAAAGATTGGAAGAAAAAGGTTTTGCTTACCGCCGCAATGGAGATATATTCTTTAGAATAAAGAAATTCCCTCAATATGGGGCCCTCTCTCACCAGAATGTGGAAGAGCTGGATGCAGGAGCCAGATTAGAGATTGATGAAAGAAAAATCGATGCGGTGGATTTTGCCCTATGGAAGAAAGAAAGAGAGGGAGAGCCCTCATGGGATAGTCCCTGGGGAAAAGGAAGGCCGGGTTGGCATATCGAATGCTCGGCCATGGCCATGAAGCTTCTGGGGAATGAGATCGATATCCACGGTGGAGGCAGGGATCTTATCTTCCCCCATCATGAGAATGAAATTGCCCAATCGGAAGCAGCTACAAGTAAGAGGTTTGCCAGGTACTGGATTCATAATGGCCTTCTCACTATGAGAACTCAGAAAATGGCCAAGTCAACAGGCAATGTTTTCAATCTTTCGCAAGCTCTTGAGAGGTTCGGCGGCGAGACAGTAAGATACTATCTTCTTTCCGCACATTATCGCAGTCCCCTGGATTATCGGGAAGAGGCCTTGAGAGAAGCGGCTTCCTCTTTAGAGCGAATTCAGAACTTTCTTCAAAGAGCACAGGAAATCCAGGAAGAGGAGAGAGAGGCCGCACTCTCCAGGAATGAGGAGGAAAGGGTACAAAATCTCGCTCAGCGCGCGGGCCGGATGGAGCACGATTTCGTTCTGGCCATGGATGATGATTTTGGCACTCCGCTCGTCTTTTCAAGCGTTTTTGAAGCGGTGAAAATGGCTAATCTCTTGATGAGAAAAGGTGCTCCCTTAAATAAGGACGCGAGGGATACTCTTCTTAGAGTGAGAAAAGAAATAAAAAAGATAGGGGAAGTGCTCTCTCTCTTTGGGGAGGAAAAGAAGGATTTGGGAAAAAATGCCTCTCAGTTCATAGACGTTTTGGTGGACCTGAGAGATAAGCTGCGGGAGAAAAAAGACTGGAAACTGGCTGATGAGATAAGAAAAAAGCTCAGTGCCTTGGGAATAGAACTGGAGGACACCAGAACCAGGACAGTGTGGAGGCTAAAAGAACAATCCAGCTCGGCCAAGCATAGGTGAACTGCTACAGTTCCCCAGCTGAGGTCTCAGGATACAAATGTGTTTGAGAAATGCGCTGGCGTAGCTCAACCGGGAGAGCAGCTGATTTGTAATCAGCAGGTTGGGGGTTCGAGCCCCTCCGCCAGCTCCAGTTGAAGTAGCCTATTTGAGACGGAGGGAGAGCGAAACCGATCTTTCCGTTAAGATCGGCCTGGGTAAGAATCGGTTAGGGCGGTTATGATTTGAGGCAGCCTGGCCCAGACACCCTCTACCCTGGAAGGGTGAGAGGTTCCCCCCTGGGCAAAATCCCATCTGCCTCCTCCATTTCCTCCGGTAAGCTGAGCAATTTCCTTTACCATAAGATTGGCTGGCACCTCTTTTTGAGTTGAGGCAGCCACAAAAAGAGCTTTGTCCTGAGATACTGAGGCGAGGATGACAATTCCCTTTCCGAGCCTATCTCGAAGCTTCTCAGCCGCCTCTCTGAGAACCTCTGCGTCTACATCATCCCACTTTCCCCTCACCATCCTCACACTTCCCACCTGGGAAGTTTCTCTCAGGAGCTCATCCATCTCTAGCAGGGCCCACATCTTTTGCCATCTTTTGAGCTCACCGATCTTTTCCTCAATATCTTTCTCTTTTTCCCTGAGATGGGATAGGATCTCCTCTTCCGAGGTGCCCAGCTCAGAAGCTATTCTTTTGAGGAGTGCATCCCTTTCCTCCGTCCACTGTAAGGCTTTTTTTCCCACTGCAGCCTCAATTCTTCTCACCCCTGCCGCCACAGCACTCTCACTCATGATCTTTAGAAGCCCAATCTCACCGCTTCGGGAAAGATGGGTCCCTGCGCAAACTTCCATGCTAAACTTCCCCACGTTTACTACTCTCACAGTTCCCTCATATTTCTCTTCAAATAAAGCAATAGCTCCCCTGGCTCGAGCTTGAGCCAAACCCATCTCCTTCACCCGTACAGGAAGGTCTTTCCTGATCTTCTCGTTCAGGAGCGAGGCCACCCGGCTTTTCTCGCTCTCCGAAAGCGATGAGAAATGAGTAAAGTCAAATCTAAGTCTATCTTCGTCCACCAAAGATCCGCTTTGCTTAACGGTTTTTCCCAAAATCTCTCGAAGGGTAGCGTGCAGAAGATGAGTAGCTGTGTGGGCCCGAGCTATTGCTCTTCTCCTTTCCTCGTTGACCTGGGCGAGAGTTTCTTCACCTTGGCGCAGTATGCCTTTCAACATCCTCACCTGATGAACAATTATTGCATCTTCGACTCTTTGAACATCAAGGACCTGCGCCACACCTCTTGAAGTGCTAATTCTTCCCTGATCAGCGACCTGCCCTCCTCCCTCAGGATAAAAAGGAGTCGAAGCCAGGACAAGAGCCCCCTCCTCCTGTTCTTTCAGCTGGTCCGCCAGAACTCCATTTTTGAGAATAGCGAGAACATGAGTCTTTGCAGTTAAAGATTCATGTCCCACAAATTCGCTTCTTGCCACCTCTTCTTTCAGCGAGGGAAAGTCTCCAGTCTGCATCTCCCTTATGCCAATCCTCTGCCCCCTGAATTCTTTCCTTCCCCGCTCTCTCTGCTGAGCCAGGAGCTCCTCGGTCAGATTTCTATCTACCCTTATTCCTTCCTCACCTGCTATCTCCTCAGTAAGATCCAGAGGAAACCCATAGGTATCATAGAGTTTGAACACCTCGGAGGGGGGGATCAATTCTTTTTTCTTTCTTTTCAATTCATAAATTATCCCTTCCAGGATTCTCATTCCCCGGCTCAGGGTCGTGAGGAAATTCTCCTCCTCCGCCCGAATTATCCTGGCTACATCTTCTTTGGCCTTTGCGAGGTGTGGGTAAGAGCGTTCCATAAGCTTGGTCACGACAGGGACTCCTTGATATAAGAAAGGCTCCTGCAAACCTAATCTCCTGCCAAAGCGACAAGCCCGCCGAAGTATTCTGCGTACCACATATCCCCTACCCACATTGGACGGAAATATACCTTCTCCCAAAAGGAAGGTCAGGGAACGCAGATGATCACAAATCGCCCTTGTGCCCAGTTTATCTTCCGGTGCCTCTGTAATAAGTGTCATGAGCCACTCAAGGATGGGACGGAATAGATCCGTCCCATAGTCATCCTCAACTCCCTGAAGGACCGATGCTGTTCTCTCCAGGCCCATGCCGGTATCGATATTTTTGGAAGGAAGCGGGGAGAGTTTTCCCTCCTCATCCCGGCTAAACTGCATAAAGACCAAATTCCACAGTTCTACCCACCTTGAGCAATCACAACCAGGCTGACAGTCCGCCCTCCCACAGCCAAAATCCTCTCCTCTGTCGAAAAAGATCTCTGTGTCCGGCCCACAGGGACCAACTTCTGCTAAGGACCAGAAATTGTCCGACTCGCCTTTTCTGAGTATCTTTGAGGAAGGAATTCCTATCTTTCTCCATATGAGGTCTGTTTCATCGTCATCCTGAAATATGGTTATCCAGATGCGCTGAGCTTCAAGCCCAAGCTCCTCCGTCACAAACTCCCATCCCCACTGACAGGCCTCTTCTTTGAAATAGTCACCCAGAGAGAAATTGCCCAGCATCTCAAAGAGAGTGTGATGGTGAGGCGTTTTGCCCACTCTGTCCAAATCATTTGTACGAAGACAGAGCTGACAGGAGGCAAGGCGCACGGCAGGAGGTTTCTTTTGTCCTAAGAAGAAGGGCTTGAAGGGCACCATACC
>CAYYHL010000008.1:0-18666 GCA_964471775.1 uncultured Clostridia bacterium | reverse complement strand
AGCTCCCGGGCAACCTGCTGCACTTTTTCTAGTTTCTCTTCCCCTATTTCTCCCAGGAACTTCAGGGTAAGATGGACTGAGGCCGGATCAACCCACTTTATCTTGTCCTGCGTAACTTTGAGTCTCTCCTGGACTCTGGCTATTTTGTCCTTAATGGAATCCTCGAGCTCAATAGCTATGAATACCCTCATTTCGCCCTACCCTACATCAATCAGCCAGGCTGTCAAGCATATCCAGGAACTTCTCTCCTCCCTCTCTGCCTATCAGCTTCGCATTGTTTCTGGACATCTTCTCATCTCAGGAAAGACCGTATCAAACGCTTTCTTTTGCCAGAATTATAGCGTAACCTCATGAAATTGCAAGCATAGGGACTCAGGCTTCAGGTTATTACCTTTTCCCTTCGATCACCAACGTAAACTCCCCCCGAGGTTTCCTCTTCTCAAGAATGTTCTCTATCTCGCTTACCCTGCCTCTTAGTATTTCCTCGAACTTCTTGGTAAGTTCCCTTCCTATTACCATCTGACGATCCCCCAGTACCTCTCGAATCTCGGAGAGAACATTTCTCACTCGATGAGGAGCCTCGTAAATAACTATGGTTCTCTCTTCCTCTTTTAGCAGGGTGAGTTTTTTTATTCGACCGCCTTTCTTTCTACCCAGAAATCCCTCAAAGACGAAACTGTGGGTGGGAAGGCCTGAAGCTACCAGGCCAACAATCAAAGCAGCAGGACCGGGAATGGGAACTATGGTAATTCCCTGCTTTATGGCTTCTTTTATTAGGGAATACCCAGGATCAGAGATTCCGGGCATCCCTGCCTTGCTCACCAGAGCAACATTTGCCCCATCCTTCAGGCGTCTTGTGAGATAGGGAGTCTTCTTCATTTCATTGTGCTGGTATAAGCTGGTCAGAGGAACATGAATATCATAGTGGGAAAGGAGCTTACGGGTGTGCCGAGTGTCCTCGGAAGCAATGAGGTCGACCCCTTTAAGAACCTCAAGAGCCCTCAAAGTTATATCCTTTAAGTTCCCAATAGGAGTCCCCACTGGATAAAGAATCCCTTTCTTCTCCATCCTCTTTTTCTCCTTCCTAAAGCGGTCTCTTCGAAGGAATACCCGCCCGGCGGGGATAGCCGCGAGGAGTGGGCTTTACTTTTTCAATACGCAGAAGATACCTTTGTTCACCACTCAAAGGGAGCTTCAGATGAATCATCCGGTCCATCCTGGCCCCCAATATAGACAAAGCCTTTGAGCCTGCTTCAATCTCCTCCTTCGCCTTCGGTCCCTTCTGGACAATAAGATAGCCCCCAACTGTGAGGAAAGGAATTGTGCACTCCAGGGTCACCCTCAGGCTAGCCAGGGCGCGACTGACCACATAATGGTAGCTTTCCCGTTCTTTCCCCCAGGCCCACTCTTCGGCTCGGGCCCAAACGACCCTTACTTCTTCTAACCCAAGTGACTTAACGAGATGTTCGAGGAAAGTTGTTTTCTTTCGGGTAGATTCCAGGAGGGTGAGTTTGATCCCGGGCTGATAGATCTTTAGAGGAAGGGAGGGAAAGCCAGCCCCTGTTCCCACATCTATCATGTTTCTATCGAAGTTCTCTATCAGCTGCGCACAGGTAAGAGAATCGAGAAAATGCTTGACTACTATTTCCTCATCTTTCTTCAGACCAGTGAGATTGAGCTTCTTGTTCCATCTTTTCAGATCGTCAAGATAGATGGAGAACTTTTCTATCTGTCCAGGGGAAAGCAAGAGTCCTAAATCCTCCCCTCCCCTTTTCAGAATCCCGGCTACCTGGTCCATTTGCCTCTTTCTTGAGGTACAAAACTCTCCACCTCTATACCCGCATGCTTGGCTATTAGATCGAAATGATAATCAACATGAAGAATAGAGGTAGCTTTTTCCTTAGCCCCAGACGAATCCCTTGATAAGTTTCAGTCCGAAGGAAATCAGGTCTGAGTGGTAATCGAACTTAATCTTGGTTTCCATAAGCTCTTTTACTTTTGCCTTTTCTCCAACGAACTTAAAGATCTTGTCTATCTGTCTGTCGCTGAGTTTCCCCAGGACTTGCCTGGCAAGCTTTCCCATTCTAAGTTCCCTTCCCAGCCTCCCCTTCCAGAGTCTCTCATACTCCTTCAGTTGGCGGTGACTAAAATCCCCTTTGCGAAAGGCCCTCTTGATTACCTGTGTGGCTATCTCGGAACAGATAAGTCCGTAGATAATACCTCCGCCGGTGGTGGTTTTGACCTGTCCAGCAGCTTCCCCCACTGCCAGGATCCTGTCGCCTGCGCTCCTTGAGATGGGACCATAGGCTATAGGCTTGAGCATTACCTTTGGGATCTCCTCAACTCTATCTTTGAGCGTCTCCTTAAGAAAGTATTCAAGGTAGGAAGCTCCCCTATTTCGGGTCAAGGTTCCCACCCTTGCGTGAGAGCCGTCCAGTGGTACCACCCAGGCAAAAGAGCCGGGTGAGATGTCCCTCCCCAGGTATATCTCTGTCTCCCTCAAGTCTTTTACCTTTGTTTCTACCTGAGTTCCCTGAAGAAAGGCAGGAGGTGAAGAAAAACCCACCTGCTTATGAAGTTTGTAGTTCACCCCGGTTGCAAGGACGATAACTCTACCCCGCATCTTCTCCTGGGACCGTTCCTTTTGAATCTGAATTTCGCCAAATTCCTTGCTGGTCCGGATGCCAAGAGCCTTACTCCCTAGCCTGACATTCGCTCCTGCCTCTTTGGCGCTTCTCAAGACCTCCTGGTCAAAAAGTTTCCGATCCACCACATAGGCCAGGGTATCGGAAGGCGTGTAATCTATGCTGAAATGTGAGGGCGAGAAGAAACGCATCGATTTTATGCTACAAATAACGGCCCCTTTAGGAAGGCGAAATCCGTCAAAAGTCTCTTTTCCTATAATTCCTGTGCATATGACGCCTCTGCCCACCTTCTCATCTTCCTCAAGAACAGCCACCTTCATACCCTCCTCAGTCAGCCGTCGGGCGGTATAGGAGCCCACAGGCCCAGCTCCCACCACTATCACGTCGAACATCATGTCTTCAACCTCTTAGTGTATTTTATTGCAAAGTCCCCTGTAGCAAAAATCACAGGTGATATATTACCATGCCCCTTGCAGAAGCTCCTTTGAGACCCTTCAGCAAATCGGAACAGAAGACCTCAGGTTCTGAAGGGAAGTCCCTATGGAAGGAATGGGTTAACCGGAGAGTATCCTCACTCTCTGAAGGACACAGAAAGAAGACCGAGTTTTAGGGCGGCGAGTGTTAAGAGACCCACGATGAAAACCACGACAGCCAGGGAGGTAAGAGTGGGATTCTGAGCTAAAAGGACGGCACAACCGCCAAAAACAGCACTTATGAGATATATTACCAAAACAGCCTGACGTTCATTAAGTCCCAGTTTAACCAGACGGAAATGGAAATGGTCTGTATCCGGTCTGATAGGGCTCCTCTTCAGACGTACCCTTCGCCAGACAGAAAACAGTGTATCAAAAATGGGAACTCCCAGGATAAGGATGGGTACCATTAAAGAAAGGGCCGCCGCTGACTTTAGGCCCCCCATAATGGCAACGTTGGCCAGGATAAAACCAAGAAAATTGCTCCCCGTGTCCCCCATGAAGACTTTGGCAGGATAGAAGTTATACTTCAGGAAACCCAGGGTAGCTCCCAGAAGAGCAATCAGGACTACAATACTAACTAGATCTCCTCCCCGCCAACTCACCACCACCAAAGAGACGCAGGCAATGGAGGAAATGCCGGCGGCCAAGCCATCTAATCCGTCTGCCCAATTAAGGGCATTGGTCAGGCCAACTACCCAAAGGAGAGTAAGAGGTAGGCTATATGTCCTGAGCCATATCACCCCAAAAAAAGGAACATCTATGTAGGTTATCCTAATGCCAAAAAGAGCAGAAGTCACCAGGGCCGCGGCTACCTGCCAGCCCACTTTAACTGGAGCTCGAGCGCCCTTTATGTCGTCCACTAGCCCCAGAACCAGAATCATACTGCCACCACAAAGTAGCCCCACAAGTTTGTAGGAGAAGGGGGAATGAGGATTTTTGAAAAGAATGAGAGAAGCTACCAAGAGGCTGGCCACAAAGCTTGCATATATAGCCACTCCACCGAGGCAAGTGACCGCTCTTTTGTGGGTCTTGCGGGGATTGGGTCTTTCAACAATGCGGAATCTTAGGCCAACTTTCCTTACCAGTGGAGTCAAGAGAAGAGAACAAACCAGGGCTATGACCAATACGACAATCAGCCTTATCCACACTTCAGCATCCGCCTGTGCACATTATCACCCAAGGAACAATTACACTATAGCATTTTTCTTACAAAAAGTCAAATAGCAGTCCTCCTTTTGTCATACCTTTTGATAATCTACCTGTAAACATCATCTTATGCTAGCTGCTCAATTTCTCTTAAGAATTTCTCTCCCACCCGGCTCCAGGTATATTCTCTTTCTACAAGATCCCTGGCTTGGCAGCCCACATATTCTCTTTTTCCGCTGTCATCCAACAAGTTCAATATCTTCTCGGTCATCTCTTCAGGTTCATCAGCAACTAAGAAATGCTTCCCGTCTTCCCCTTTGACTCCGTTCGCACCAAGGGAAGTGGTAACAACCGGCTTTCTCAGGGCCATAGCCTCCAGAATTTTGTTTTGAGTGCCGGCACCAAATCTCATTGGAGCGACAAAGACCTTTGAGGCTGCAACATATTTGTAGGGATCTTCTACGAATTCTGTAACTGTAACTCCAGGAATTTTCTGGAGTTCCAAGACACTCTTGGGAGGCAGCGCACCTATAATGATAAACTCTAGCTGGGGCGCTTTCTCTTTTAACAAAGGAAATACTTTCTTGGCAAAATAAATGGCTGCATCCTGATTGGGAGGATAATCCATTTTCCCCAAAAAAGCAACCCGATCCTTCTCTTCGACCGGGTACGATGTATTGATGGCTTCGTCCTTCACCGCCACAGGAATAGTCACTATCTTTTGAGGATTGGCTCCATGTTGAACCAAATAGTCTCTGTCAACATCTGATACTATGAAAGACCTATCAAATTCATTAACGGTTCTCACCTCATAGGGTAGTATCCTCCTATTTTCCACCGAGTATATGGCTCTCCACAGTCCCCTGGCATTATTCCTGGCCTTGCGATAGGTCATGGAAATGGCGTCGTGCAGGTCGATTACCCTGGGAAGAGCGGCATCCCTCAAATACTCAGCCATCCGAATATGATGAGCGAAGATGAGATCGTACTTCCTGCAATTCTTGTCTATCCATGTCTTTATTTCTTTGAAGTAATAATAGTGCACCTGCAAGGGCCCTCTTAACAAAAGCCCCCTCAGGGCATTCCATTTAGGCCTTAACGACGAGTAGGAAAAGAAAGTTACCTCGCTGAACACCTCTTTCAGTTTTTCTATGTAATCCTGCCGGACCTCTCCCTCACTGATAAAAAGCAAATCAACTGTATAGTTTGCCGAGAGAGTTTTCGCCGTATTGTAAATTCGGATTCTGTCCCCTCCGATCAAAGGATAGGGAATACGGGAATAGAGCATAAGAATTCTCTTCACATGCTTACCTTTTCTCACCCTTAACCCATTCTACAGTCTTCCCGGCTTGGGCTTTCGGCATCACATTTCTTTTCATGGTTCTCTCTTCTGAAACAATTCTCTTTCTACCAAATAACAGACGATGTGGAACATGGCAATATGGCTCTCCTGAATCCTTGGAGTTTCATCAGAAGGTACTCGGAGCACCAGGTCCGCCAACTCAGCCAGCTCCCCGCCAGCCCTTCCCGTGAAGCCTATTGTTTTGGCCCCCTTTTCTTTGGCCACCTTCACCGCCTCTATTACACTGGGGGAATTGCCACCGGTACTTATACCGATCACCACATCACCTTCCTTAGCCCACGCCTCTATTTGACGAGCAAAAACTACAGAGTAATCATAATCATTTGCAATAGAGGTTAGCACTGAGCTATCTGTGGTAAGAGCGACTGCCGGTAGAGCCTCTCGCTCCAGTTGGAACCTATTCACCAGTTCTCCTGCTACGTGTTGAGCATCGGCAGCACTACCCCCGTTCCCAAACAAGATCACCTTATTCTTCCTCTTGTAAGCCTCTATGATCACTGAGGATACCTTCCCGATCTGACCCAGCAAGAATGGATCATTGAGTATTTTGTTCTTAACGTTAATACTCTCACCTAAGATTTGCTTGATAGTCTCTTCCACCTCCATCTCCTCTGGAGCTTATTTAACCTCCCAGGTTAGAAGTCCCCCAAGCTCAAAATTAAAGTTAACCATTCGACCCCCCTGCTTTTCCAGGTCTCTGGCAATTGCCTGCTTCTTATCAAAGGGAGCATAGATCAAAAGGTAACCTCCACCCCCAGCTCCCAAGATCTTACCACCGAGGGCCCCTCTCTTGAGGGCAGTTTCATACATCTCATCTATGAAAGGCGCGGTGATCTTACTGGCCATCTTCTTTTTATTTTCCCAGGCGCAGTGCAGAAGTCTCCCAAAATCATCCAGTCTTACCTGAAGTAGAGCATTCTTCATTTCAATGGTTACTTCCTTGAGTCTATCCATGGCTCTGACCGTATCTTCTTTCTTTGTTACGAATCTTTCCACCTGCTCTTCAATAATGTGGGCCGATAGACGTCTTCTACCGGTGTAACAAAGAAGCAGGTTATAATTGAGCTCGTTCATGGTATCAGGAGGAATCTTCAAAGGGTTCACAATAACGGCGTCCTTCAGGAATTCAATAAAGTTGAATCCGCCAAAAGTTGCTTCGTATTGATCCTGCAAACCCCCTTTTATTCCCAAATCCACTCTCTCGATTTCATAGGCTAAATCAGCAATATCATAGTTGGTTAAGGGCTTGTTTAGCCAGTGCTTGAAAAGACCGATTAGGCAGACCACCATGGTGGATGAGGCGCCCAGTCCTGACCCTGGCGGCGCATCACTGTGAAGATAGACTCTAATTCCTTCTCCCATAACCTTCATTTTCTTGAGTACGGACTTTACCAGATCCAACTCTCCATTGTATTTTAGATCCTCTTCATTTTCATATTTCACGGTCATATCATAGTCCAGGGAATTAACCTGCACCTCGTTGCTATCTTCCAGAGGAACGAGGGACGAGTACACATATTTATCTATGGTGGAACTCAGCACAACCCCACCTCGCTCCTGAGGATACGGTGGAACATCGGTTCCACCCCCGGCAAAACTAATTCTTAACGGTGCTTTACTTCTCACAATCATCTCATCATTTCCTTCATGTCGCTCTGAATCTGAGCATATTTCTGGGGTGTTCCAATATCAATGAAATAATCAGGGGTGAGATACCCAAATAGAGGTGCTTTCTCCTTCATAAGATAGGGAAAGGTTTCCCTTTCCAGTGAAATTGCCCTTCCCTGGGGAATGTAACTCAAGACCTCGGGTTCAAGAAGATAGATCCCAGCATTGATTGTGCCGCAGGAGGAAGCCTTCTCGGGCTTCTCAAAGAATCCTATGATGCGGTGATTCTCATCCACCTTCACAACTCCATAATCTTGGGGATGGCTAACCCGAGTTAGGAGAACGGTCCCCTTACCTTTTTTTTCTCTATGAAACTGAATGAATTTGGCAAGGTCAACCTTTGAATAAGAGTCACCATTCAAGGCCAGAAATGTTTCATGATTCAGATGATTCCCGGCATTCTTAAGAGCACCAGCGGTTCCCAGGGGTTCTTTTTCCACTGCATACCTAATCTTCACACCAAATCTCGCCCCGTCCTCAAAATAGCTCTCAATCTGATTTGCCAAATACCCCACACAGAGAACTATCTCTCTTATATTGTATTCTTCTAGTCGTTCAATCTGATGCTGCAGGAAAGGTTTGCCCAGCAGAGGAGCCATTGACTTGGGCCTGTCCCCTAGCACCCCTCTCAATCGCTTACCCAAACCCCCGGCCAGTATCACCGCCCTCATAACTCGCTTCTCTACCAAATGTATGGCATCTGCCCTCGAAAGGGCAAAGACCTCACAGCCCACTCACCATTCTTTGAAAAATCAAAAGCTTCGTGCCCCAATGGCTCCTAAGTAAGCCTGGAGGCTCTTTCTCAATTCTGGCAGCTTTTCCCCGCTAAATGGATACATCGCCAACAACCCTACCCATCTTAGGGGCAGGCTGCCAAAGACAAGCAGCCTCAGCAAAAAGACTGCTTTCTGGTCCTTGTGTTTCCTGAAATAGTGATACATACTTTTGTGTCTTTCAATAAAAGTTCTGGGGTTAAAGGTCTCATCACTCCCGCCGACATAATGGACAACCTCAAAGAGAGGAAAATAACAGGTCTTCCAACCTCCCTTTGCCATGCGGTAGCACCAATCAGCATCCTCATAGTACATAAAAAACTCCTCATCCAGCAGCCCCACCTCTTCAATAGCCTTTCTCCTGACCAGCAAACAGGCACCGCTCACCCAATCGACCTCTCTGATTCTCTCAGAATCCCAGTAGACTTGAAAATAACCTCTGAGTGTGGATCCTAGCATCCTACCCCATTTTGCCCCAATTTCTCCTCTTAATCGTGGGCTGGGAACGAGCCTCTTCAATTGGAAGGCTCGCAAGAATTCAGTGAAAAGATTCGGGAAAGCACTATTGGACGCTTGCACGGTCCCGTCAGAGTTGAGGATCCTGCATCCCAGAATTCCCACCTCAGGATGATCATCCATGAAAGTAATCATCTTGTGGGGTGAGCTGGCCCTGAAGCTCGCGTCAGGATTGAACAAAAGAATATACCGTGCTCTAGTTCTCTTAATCGCCTGGTTATTGGCCCTGGCAAATCCAAGATTTTTTCTGTTCTCAATTAACCTGACCCGAGGAAACTCACCCCTAATCATCTCTGCACTACTGTCGCTGGAGCCATTGTCTACCACAGTCACCTCAAACTGAATTCCTCGCGTTTCCTGGTAGATTGAACTCAGACAATTCCTGAGAAGTTCCCTCGTGTTATAACTGACAATCAGAATCCCCAGGTCCATCTCACCCTGTCTTCTCCTCAATGTACGCAACACAATAGGTTAGCGCCATCATCAGAAAGAGAAATGGCGAATAAAGTACGCTGGTCGAAAGAGCAATGATGCACGAGCCCACGAACACCCCAATTGATCCCAGCAGCACTGCCTGAAAAAAGCTATCTTTGGATCTCATGTAGAATCTTACCGCATCCCTCAAATACCTGACAGCGACCAGCAAGAACACTATCAGTCCCAATATACCTGTTCTCACAATAAAATCAAAGTAATTGTTGTGAACAAAATGCTTCGTAGCCCACTCTAGTTCTTCCTCGACCAAAGTGGCACTGAAATACTCTCCCCCCAGTCCGTTCCCAAGAAGAGGACTTGGAAGTAATACTTGAGAAGCAATAGACTCCAGTTCCAGAATTCTAACTCCCATTGGATCACCCGAAACCGACTCAAACAACGAGCCAATACGAGCAAGGGATGCTTGAATTATGTCTATATCAGGACCTAAAGCGTTGAATATCAGATTGACTGATGCAACCAATGCTACAAGACAGAGGAGCAAAACCACGAACCTCATCATGCCGGGAATGATGTGCCCTTTGTGTTTGCGTGAATACAGAACAAGGATAAAAACCAAGGTAGGAGGAATAGCAATATAGCCGGTTCTAAGAAAAGTCAGAACAAAACTGACCAGAAAGCCAAAACCGAGAAGTGCTACAATGGCCCTCCTCAATATTCTTCTTTCATGTAGAATAAAGGAGATCGCTAGTATCAGGGCGAAAAGCGAGGAGAATTGAGCTGCCGTCCTCACCCTTGCCAGTAGAGCACTGCCCACTACATAGAACCTGCTCAGAAAAATCATAGAGTCAATCGCTCCGAACCCAAGGGCAACAATAAGGAATCCCCAGACAAGAAATCTTGTCTGCCTTTCGTTTCTCACCAAGAAAGTGGTCAGCCAGAAGATCAAGAATATTTCCAAGAACTTGTAGAGATCCCCCAAAAGATACCGGGTCTCATTTTGCTTGAAATAAAAACCATGGATCAACGAAAAGAAAATGATACCTGACCAGAGGAGTATAATCCTATCAAGGGGAGTCGAAATTCGAGTGATAGCTGACTTTGCTCCTAATTTCAGCAACAGTACAATCCCTATTAGCAACAGAAATGAGCCCCTTATCAAGCCTCCCACAACCAAGCTGTCCGACAGATAACCTGTGGCGAAATACGCAGCCACAACTGCCAGCAGTATCACCTCTTGGTGGGTAAGAAACACCCAGGCTAGAAAAGGGACAACAGATATGATGAGAGCGAACTCTACTGATAGAACTCCCATCGAATAAAGACTGATGAGAGCAAGGCAAACAGCCCCTGCCCCTGACACTACCAATAGCAGGCCCCTCCCGGAAAACCAACTGAATTCCTTACTCAAAGGTTGGCTCATCAGAGTCCTCTCAGGTGAGTTTTACCTTCTTCATAATAAGCTCACCGCAGAGCCTCCATACTTTGTTTGCTTCCTCAACCCTGAAGGCAAGGCAGATGGCTCCATAGCTTAGCACTCCTACCCCCAATAAGAGAAAGGTTCTCACTGTCGGAGAGTATAGCCCTATTCTACCCAAACCCACAACTACCAGACCCATTATGAGTGAGGCAGCACCTATCTTAAGAAAGGAACCCGAGAGACCTATCTTGCCCAGATCCATCACTTTTATCTGTGAGACTCTCAAGAGCATCACGGTGTAACAGGCGGCAGCCAAGGATGAGCCCAGGGCAAGACCCCCGTGGTCAAGGTACCGAATAAAGATGGAATTGAACAGAATATAAAGGACGATGGCGATACAACCAATCTTAAGGGGGGTCAGGAAATCCTTGAAGGCATAATAGGTCCTGATAATGACATAGTTTGCTCCGTGGAAGACGAGACCAAACGAATAATATAATAGAGCCGTAGCTGTCATTCTTGTGGAAGTCGCATCAAATTCACCTCGCTCAAATAACACCCGAACCAGTGGCACTCTCAGTATTATCAAAATAACCGTGGCGGGTATAGTAATGAAGGCTATCATTCTTAAGGCGGAGACAAAAATTTCTCTTAGTCTCGATCTCTCCTCAGCGATGACCAGACCAGCAATGTTCGGGAACACAACCGTAGCTATAGCCACAGCAAAGACCTCAAAGGGCATTCTCATCACTTTATAACCAAAATCGAGAGAAGAAATGCTTCCTTCTGCTAGCCCTGAAGCCATGATCCGCTCGATGAGAAAATTAAGCTGAATCAGGATGCCCCCCAGTATCACTGGAATCACTGCCCTGCCCAATGCCTTAACCTGGGGATGTTTCACGTTGATAGTTAATCTATAGTATTTTCTCCTCTTCCACAACCCTGACTGGAGGAAAAAGAGCTGAGCCAATGCTGCTCCACTAACCGCAAGAGCCAGAGAAAATATTCCTATTTGAGAATGGTAAAAGTACACAAAACCAATAATAACTGAATTATACAGGATCAATCTCAAACCAGTAAGAGCGAATCGTTTGAAAGAATTTAGTAGAGCCATCAATAGCCCTATCAATCCGCCCCAGATAATAATAGGAGAAATAATGCGGGTGAGTCGGACACTCAAGAACAAGCTTTCTCGGCTAAACCCGGGCGCAATCAAGGGAATGATCCACGGCGCGAGAAGGACGTAGACTACGCAGACCGTAGTCAGAAAAAGGAAGGTAATGTTCACTGCCGAGCTGACAAGGGATCCCGTATCCTGGGGGTTGCCGCGGGAAAGTGACGTCATAAATACAGGAACGAAACTCACCAGCATGGCCTCGGCCCCCACCATAAAGATAAGGTAGGGGATGACGAGTGCCACTAGATAAGCATCTTTTATGAAGGTAGTACCGAACCACGCTGCCAGCAGAATTTCCAGGACAAAAACCAGCAGCTTGGCAAGCACTACCCCCAGAGCCACAACAATAGCTGATTTTGCGATCCCCGTGCCGTAGAATGACAACTTTCCCTCTCCCAGCTCAGTCCCGTATGTTAGTCCTGCGTATTAATCCCTCCTCCAGGCTTGTTTTGGTTAATTCATCATTTCCCTGCTTATCTTCTACCAGCAGAGCGCGTCTTCTTCTTGAAGATCATCCTCAGAAGTGACAGAGCCAGTATGGCATATATCACAAAATAGAAGATAAAAAATGGCTTGTCGCCCCAAAGATGGGGTGGGTATCGATGCCTTATAAGCTCAAGGTTATCGAACCAGACGGATCCCACTCCCTGTCTCTTAGCCAGCTTTATCCGGATTCTTCTGGTCTCCGGAGGCGTGAAAATCACGGTTTCCCTGGGTTGCCAGAGAAGAGTACCATTAGTGATACCCCACACCCTCTCGATAGGTTCATATTCTTCATCCAGGCATTCCAAAGTGAGAAAAGTATTGTAATAATCTTCCTTCTCAGGAATGGTTATATCCGATCGTACATATGCCCTCAAGGTGTAGTAGGTCTTAGACCGAACCGGAATATCCTGAGAAAGCCAGCTCCAGTCCACAGTAGCTCGCATGGACCTGTCTCCCTCATAGGCTCCTTCAGTACTTACCGACCATCCCCCGGTAGGATGTTCTTTCCAGGACTCTGGTCTACCGGTATCGCTCAGGACCTCAAAACCAGGGTTAAGAACTAACGTTCGAGGCATTTCCACCAATTCAACGTCATCGAACCAGACAGATCCTTCCCCCTGCCTTTTGGCCAGCATTATCCTGATCTTCTTGGTGTCAGGGGGAGTAGAGATCGAGTTTTCCTTGAGCTCCCAGGAAGAGGTGGCATTCACGATGCCCCAGTCCTTATTGATGGCGTGATATTCTTTATCCAGGCATTCCAGGGTAAGAAAGCTGTTGTAATAGTCTTCCTTTTCAGGAATGGCTATATCCGATCTGAGATAAGCCTTTAAAGCATAATACGTTTCAGGCCTCACCGGGATCTCCTGAAAGAGCCAGCTCCAGGCCTCGGTAGATCGCACAGACCTTTCTCCCCGATAAGGCTTCTCGGCATCAACCGACCAACCCCCCTTCGCATCCTCTTTCCATAAATTCGGCTTGCCCAAATCGTTGAGAGTCTCAAAATCAGCGTTACGGACCAAATTTGGAGAACTCTGCACCAATTCAACGTCATCAAACCAGACCGACCCTTCTCCCTGCCTTTTGGCCAGCATTATCCTGATTTTCCTGGTGCCAGGGGGAGTAGAGATCGAGTTTTCCTTGAGCTCCCAGGAAGAGGTGGCGTTGACAATGCCCCAGTCCTTATTGATGACTTTTTCTCTCCAATTAAGACATTCCATACTAACAAAGGTATTGTAATAGTCTTCCTTTCCAGGAATGGTTATATCCGATCTCAGCCTTACCTTGAGGGTGTAATACGCCCTGGGACTAACCCGGATCACCTGAGAGAGCCAGCTCCAGGCCACAGTCGCCCGCATGGACCTTTCTCCCCTGTAAAGGTTCCTGGCATCACCCGACCAACCCCCTTGAGCATCCTCTTTCCATAAATTCGGCTTGCCCGAGTGGTTGAGAACCTCAAAACCAGGATTAAGAACCAAATTTTTGGAGCTAATTCTCGCCTCTTCTTGCCCTCCCCAAAGGACAAAAAGCAAAGCTACCACAATTGCTGCAGGTATGAGCAATAAAATAGGCTTTTTACTCTTCAACCTTTCTCCTCCTCTTTTCTTCCCGCAAAAATCCCTTGATTACCAAATATATCATCCAAATCGAAACTGCAGAGAAAATGCTTCGGAAAATGCCCAGGAAATCACCAAAGGCAAAATACTGCCAGATGAATTTCTTCGGGTTTACCACATCAATGGCAAAATAAGGAAAGTGGAAAGGGGTAAAAAGGTATCCAAAAAAATGCCTGTCCCACTGAAAGGTATAGACAACAAAACATAAAACCTGTACAACGAAAAGGGGGATAAACTTCCTATCTTCCACGACCTGGAAGGTAAGCAGTGGAATCAGCCACATAAAATAGTGAGCATGAAAATGGCAGGTAGCAAAAAAGAGTAGCAGCACCACCAGCATCGGCTTCCACAGTCTCTCAAAAGAGTACTTCGCATATGCGGAGGAAAAGAGCATAACCAGCACATATCCCACCACAAAGACAAAGACAACATCTGAATAAACGAGGGGAAACTTCATTTCCAGAAAATACTTCACCTGACCCATTCGAGTAATGGCTCCTTCCACGCTCGGCTGATGAAACAACCTGGTCAGGATTATCAGAACTCCCAGAGGAAGAATACCCCAGAATGCAAGCTTAACTCTTCCCCATACTCTCTTTCCCCGCACAATGAGCAAAAAAGGGAGCAAGATCAGGGGATAAAAGCGAAGGAGAATGCTCACTCCGAAACTCAGAAGAGATTTCACAGAGGAGTTCTTCTTAGCATAGCATAAGCTCAACAGAATAAAGAATATGGCGACAGATTCGTACCTGGCCGCCATATAGGTAGCAAAGATGACAATGGGATTCACTATCCAGAACTTATACGCACTCAACCCCTTTTTAGTATCCTTAAAGATATGCAAAAACAGGAGAGCACATCCCACATCAAAAATTAGATAAGGAACTTTAAAAAGAAAGAGGGTTCTAAAAACGTACGGGTTGGTGGCAAATATCTCAAATGTCTTGTGATCAACAGCGAAAAGCGTCTCTGGCTGATAAGGGATGATAGCTTTCCAATAAGGCATGAGCGGTTTGAAAATCCACAAAAAAAAGGTATGGAAGTAATGGATGGGTATCTGGGACCCACCAATCCAGTAAATCCCATGATAAACTGGCCAGGAAGATCGCCAGTAGATCCCCAAAAGATCCGGGAAATATATGGTGAAAGGTATGAATGAGAGTCGAATCAAAAGTCCAATCAAGAGCCACTTATAGATAGCGGTTTTTACAGTGGGGTCTTCGAGATATACAGATGGGATTAACCTTGAGGAAACCTCCTTTATCCCCTGGACTATCCTACTCACATTGTCCCTCCCGGTCCTTTCAAATCCTCATGATTACTCAACATTCTTTCCTGGCGAGCGGTAGTGTATCTGAAAGACTACAAAAGGATGCCTATCATAAAGAACTCTCAGATGCTCAGCTCTAATCTCTTCCAACGGCTGAGGATACCTCCCTTCACCATACCGAGTATCCCAGCCAGATTTGTTACCTACCAGATAACTAACACCGCGTTCCTTAAGGTCGGCCAATAGCTCTTCTCCCTTTCCGGGCCAATACCTACGTCCATCCTCTCCAATGATTGATGTTATATAAGGACGGTCACAATAAAAAGTACGAGGATCCATGATGAGGAGTTTAGCCTTAGGTGACAGGTTGCGGTTAATATAACTGTAAACGGGATAGGTCTCTTCGTTCTTCAAAATATATGCTTCCTGGGAGGTTTGGCCAACAAAGACAAGCATACGTTGGTAAGTCTTACCCAACCCTCCGGGAGCTAAATAAACCATTTGAAAGATAAGTGTCAGAGTAACAAGAATAAAAAGAGGGGCTCTGGCAAATTTATTTAGCTCCGAGACCCGGATTATAATATAAGCTACCATAATGCTGAGCAAGGGGAAAATAGGGACAAGGTAGCGTCTAAGAGGCGAAAATATCGCCCAGATAGTAAAAAAGACTAAGGAATAATACAAGATAAATCTTATCATCTTATTCTTCCGGAATCGAGGCAAAAGGAGAAGGGGCAGAAAAGCCAGGAAAAGCATTCCTACTCCTCCGGGATCACGCGCACGATCTAATACGCCGCCGCCCATAGTAAGCCTCCAGGGAATGAGAGCCTTATCCCGGAGGAAAGAAAGATCAAGGGCCAGAGCCGAAGGTAAACTACCAGGATTAAGAAATCCCAGAGTTAACACTCCTCGAAAAACACTTTTAATGTTAGACCAAAGAGAAAACGCCAGAGTAAGAGGAACTAATCGACCATAAATAACGAAGTCTCTCACATACCAGAAAGAACCAACCAATCCTGCCAAAAGGATAAACAAAACAAGGTTTTTGGCCACGACAAAAAAATTCTCCCTTTTGACGAGCCAACCCTGAAAAAGAATCCCCAAAACCAAAATAACCACAGGCAAAAAACCAACGTATTTGGAGCCAACACAGAAGCCACTAATTATGGCTGAGATAATGAGCCAGGCCTTCCTGTTAGTAGCAGTCCAGTTAATCAAGGCAAAGAGCGCCAAAAAAGCGTAAAAAGTAAGCCCTAAATCAACATAAGCGGTGGTAGATAGATGGGCAACAGCCGGAGTAGCATAAAAGATTGCTGCAGAGAAAAGACCTACTCTGGAAGAAAGATATTTTCTCCCCAGAGCATAAACTCCTATTGCGGTCAAACCACCAAAGGAGAAGTGAATAAGTTTGGCCAGGATAGCATCTTTAACCAGCAAGCTCATCCCATACAGCATACCGATATTGAAGGGCTGGCCTCTCTGAAAATAGTTGATATGGGGAATAGCATCCAGGCGATGAAGGCGGGTCCATTCCTTGGCTCGAGCCAGGTGCTCACCTAAAGCATCCCAGCCAGAAGGGAGTACCGAAGCCCCAGCCAGGTTGAAAAACATCTGGACCGAAAGAATTAGCACCAGGATAATTCCCACCAGACCTATATCTCGGGTGAGTAAAGCTTTGAACCTGACCTTTGATTGTTGAACGATGCTCTTTATTTCTGGATAGCCAACCAGGTACATTCCCAACACCAGAAGGCTCATACTCCACTGATTGAAAAGCCCAACCAGACCCAGTCCAATAAGTAGATGAGTGAGAATAGCTAGACCCAGGCCCAGACTAAAAAGGGAGGATTCCACGAAAGAATCGCTCTGAAGTCTTAACCATTTAAGGACCTTTTGCCCTAAGGCTGCGCTGACCAGGAGTAAAAGTGCCAAAAGGAGAATTCTAAAAAGGGTCTCTCCTAAAGTTCCCCAGAGAATGACCCCCCGCCAAAAATAAAGACAGCTGCCATAAATGAAGACTACCCAGCTACCCAGGAAGATCCAGATTCCTCTCCTCAAGATATTCTTAAACATAAACTATCCCATTATCGAGCTTAAGGGGAATCCTTTGAAGTGACCATGAACTTGCTCTATTCTTATGGTTCCTCCTTGGTCTGTCTGTTTTTCCTCCTCAGTTTCCTCCCTTTTTCCAGCTCCTCTACCCTCCAGCTCAGGATGCTCAATCTTTCTATCAGCCTCTTGTTTTCCAGTGACAATGTGGAGATGATGACTGAAAAATGAAGGAGAATAACCACTGTCCCCACGAATCCGATAAAAAACAAAGCATTGGGAAGACTGTAAATACCAACAATTCTGGCTGCCAGATTTAACAGATTCCCCCAGATAGAAAAGATTAAAAAAATGACTCCCACCAGAAGCCAGAACAGTGAATATCGGGCTCTCAGTTTTTCTCTTCGGATAAGATCCACCACAATTATGAGCATCATGCAAGACGCCAATATGGCCACCAATCTGATTTGCAAAGACATCTTCTTAATCCCTCCTCAGGGTTTCACCCTTTAATAAACTGACTAAAAGCGAAAGGATTCCCGTAAAGATATAGTAAAAGGCTCTGACAAATGTAAAAGATGACTGTCCTTGCACCCTTTTCCCCATGGTTACGGGAACTTCCAGAATCCTAAGACCCGCTTTCTTAAGAAGAACGATGGCCTCCACCTCCGAATAGTCAAAAAAATAGTTGCGGGATAAAAATTCTATCACTCTACGATTGACCACCTGAAATCCGGAAGTGGCATCGGTAATCTTTTGTCTGATGATGGCCGAAATTATTAGAGAAAATAACTCTATGCTCAAGGTTCGGGGTAGTGAAGCTTTATAATCTCCTGCCCCAATATACCTTGAACCTATACTTACATCCGCTTCACCATCCATTATCGGCTGCATTAATCTGGGGATCTGGTCCGGATTATGCTGCCCATCACCATCTACTCTAACCACCACATCATATCCCCTTAGATCGGCAAAACTGAACCCAGTTTCTACTCCTCCTGCGATTCCCAGGCTGTGGGGAACCTTCAGTACAATTACCCCCAACTTTCTGGCTATCTCCTTGGTGGAGTCAGTTGATTCTCCGTCAACCACCACTATGTCTGCTTGTGGTAAACTTTTCCTTACCCCTCTGATAACCTGCCCAATACTTTTTTCCTCGTTGTAGGTGGGAATCAAAACCATAATTTTATTTTCATTGGGCATGCCGTCTTCCTCTTTAACCAAGATCTAGTCTATTTAGCTCTTTTAGAACCTCGTCGAACTGATCAATATGCTCAATCCCCACCCAGAATTCCTCAATCTGGTAAGTCCCTACTTTTTTACCAATTCTCAATAACTCTTTCGCCAGATTGGGAACAGTAAAAAAGGTATTATGAGGAATAAAGTCAAGCACTGATGAATTCACCACATAAATTCCGGCACTTATATCATACACTTTAGTTGGCTTTTCGAGAATATCCTTGAACCTGCCGGCCTCGGTCTTTAAGACTCCGAACGGACACTTATACTCAAACTTAGTAAACCCAATGGTTAATTCACATTTGTTTTCAGAATGATATCGGATCATTTTGGAAAAATCCAGTTTGGTAACTACATCACCATTCATCAAGATAAAAATTTCATCCTCCG
>CAYYHL010000007.1:0-19687 GCA_964471775.1 uncultured Clostridia bacterium | reverse complement strand
TGAAATACCTGATAGTGGTCAGGACTGGATTGGGAGCAGTTCCCCCTAAAGCGCACAAAGAGGTATCGGCTACTACTCCAGAGAGCTCTTCCAGCAGCTCAATATCTCCTTCTTCACCGTTTCCTTGCGTAATGTGAGTTAATATTTGAAGCATTCTCTTGACGCCTTCTCGGCAGGAAGTGCATTTACCGCATGATTCGTCCTGGAGAAATCGGAGGAAATATTTAGCTACATCAACCATGCAGGTATCTTCGTCCATGACAATCATTCCACCTGAGCCCATCATTGATCCCACTCGGGTCAGCTCCTCGAAATCTACCGGTAGATCTATTAGCTCCTCAGGTACGCATCCTCCAGAGGGTCCTCCGGTCTGAACGGCTTTGAATTTTTTTCCATGGGGAATTCCTCCCCCAATACCATGAACGATCTCTCTTAGAGTAATGCCCATTGGGACTTCGACCAGGCCGGTATTTTCTATCTTACCTACCAAGGAGAATATTTTTGTTCCCTTACTTTCCTTGGTGCCAATGTTTGAGTACCAGTCAGCTCCTTTGGCAATGATCAATGGGACATTGGCCCAGGTCTCAACATTATTAAGATTAGTGGGCCTTCCCCAGAGGCCATTTTCAACAGTGTGAATATGTTTTGCCCGGGGCTCACCCACCTTTCCCTCAACGGAGGCCATGAGAGCAGTTGATTCACCACAGATAAAGGCTCCTCCGCCCCTGTTTATCTGAATAGCAAAATTGAATCCCGAACCCAGGATATCTTTCCCCAGAAATCCATACTCTGCGGCCTGCCCAAGAGCTACTCTTACATTGTTCACGGCCAGAGGATATTCATTGCGCACATAAATGTATCCTTCGTTAGCTCCAATAGTATAGGCTCCGATAATCATTCCCTCTAATACACTGTGAGGGTTTCCTTCCAGAAGACTTCTGTCCATATAGGCTCCAGGGTCACCTTCATCGGCATTGCAGATAACATATTTGGTGTCTCCGGGAGCATTTCGACAAAACTCCCATTTTCTGCCGGTGGGGAATCCACCACCGCCCCGGCCCCTGAGGCCGGATCTCACGATTTCTTGAATAACCTCTTCTGAGGACATGCTGGAAAATACCCTGCTGAGAGAAGCGTATCCACCGAGGAGGATGTAGTCAGAGATCTTCGTGGGGTCCATCTTACCGTTATTCCCAAAAATTAGGCGTTTTTGTTTTTTGTAAAAGGGAATCTCATTCTCGTATTTGATCTTTTTGCCTGTTCTGGGGTCTCGGTAGAGCAATCGATCAATGATATTATTCTTGACAATTGTCTCAGAAACAATTTCTGCGGCATCATCCGGTTGAACCTGCTGGTAGAAGATCCTTTCTGGATGGATCACTACCAGGGGTCCTCTTTCGCAGAAACCGTGACAGCCCGTGGTCCTGAGCTCTACCTTTGTATCTAGCCTTTGTTTCTTGATCTCTTCCTTGAGGGCATCGATTACTTTTTCACAGGCATAAGCATGACATCCGGTTCCACTACAAATGACTATGCAGGGTTTGGTTACGTCACGCCCTTTTCTTAGTGACCTTCGCAGGTTTTCTAGATCCTGCGCCGTTTTTACCTTCGTCACTTATTTTACCTCTGTAGTTCCTCAAGACCTTCTCTACTTTGCCCGGGGTCATTTTGCCGTAGTACTCGCCATCAACTACTATCAAAGGTCCCAGGGCACAGGCTCCCAGACAATTAACCGTTTCTAAGGTAAACAAAGAGTCCTCGGTTGTCTGACCGGATTCAATACCCAGGTTTCTTTCTATCTCTTCCAGGAGTCTGACTGCTCCTCGCACATGGCAGGCAGTACCCAGACAAACATTGACGATATGCCTTCCCCTCTCTTTCAAGCTGAAGGATTTGTAAAAGCTGGCAATGCCGTAGATTTCAGTCAAGGGGATTCTTAAGTTTTCCCTTATGTGAAGCAGGACCTCCTTGGATAGATAGTTGTACTCTGCCTGGATGTCCTGCAGGATACCAATTAAGGCGCTCCTCTTTCTCTTGTACCTATCAAGTATTTCATCCACTATCGCCGGGTCCATCTTCCTCTTCTGGCTAATTTTGTTTGCCTCTATTCCTTCGACTTTTTCTTGGATTCGCTCTTTTCGAAAGCCACCAGAAAATCTCTTACTGTCTCTTTCCTTTTCTCTCTACTGATCTCTTCGATACTTCTATACTGCAGGGCTCCTGTGGGACAGCTTTCCACACACGCGGGTCTTCTGTCTTCTTTTGTCCTTTCCAGGCAGAGGTCACATTTTGTAATGACCCTACCATCACGACTCAATCTAATAATGCCGAAGGGACACACGAGAATGCACCATTTGCACCCGATACAGAGCTCTTCTTTGATGAGTACGGGCTCTCCCACTCCCAGTTTCTCAAGAGCTTTAGTGGGGCAAATAGCCACGCACGGGGCATCCTCACAGTGGCGACATTGCAAAGGGATTGAGACATCTCCGGCTACCTCAACGCTCACCCGGTACTGGGGAGCGGGAGTCTCTAGAACAGCCTTAGTTAGGTCTTTTGACCGGGAGTGTTCCACCGCGCACCCTATTTCACAGCTCCTGCAGGCCAGACATTTCTCGGCATCTATAAAAAGAACTCCTTTCATCTTTCCTCCTTTCGGATTATGCCTTGGCTAGCTCCTTCTCTTTTTTCGCTGCCTCTTCGTACATTACAGGTCCTAGCTTCAGCGCCTCTCGCTTTTTGTTGATATGATCAATCATGAGATGAGCAGCTTTTACAGGGTCCGCCTCAAAGGCGTACTTGCCACCCACGATTTCTTGGAGTTCTTCGCACATGAAACGGGTAACATTCTGACTTCCCAGTACTGGTTGTGAGGTTCCGAAAATGGTGAAAACTCCTGAAGCCACAAAGTAAAATCCTATGGCAACAGCTTTCTCGCTCATCCATTCTGGGGCCGCTCCTGCCACCGGTAGGTCACTAATATCTTCGCCCAATCCACCCTCATTGACCACATTGGTGAGGGTAATGAGGATGCGGGAGTTATCCACACAGGAACCTACGTGAAGGACAGGAGGTATCCCCACCGTCTCGCATATTTCCTGAAGACCCTTACCGGCATACCCCATGGCAGCCTCAGGCTGAAGAAGACCCGCTTTGGCAGAGGCAATAGCTGAGCATCCTGTGGTTACTACCAGGACATCATTTTTGATGAGCTCCTTGGTCATTTCCAGATGTCCGTAGTCGTGGCAAATATTGGGGTTGTTGCAGCCTACTACTCCGGCTGCTCCCCGGAGTCTACCCGAAATTATTGCGTCGTTCAATGGCCGGTAGGTGGCCCTGAACCTGCCTCCCAGGAAATTGAAGACGCTCTCAGCGGTGAATCCGGCTACACAATCCTCCTCTTCTCCGGGGATTTGCACCTTATTCTTGTCCCTGTTCGGAAAATTCTCGACAGCCAATTTCAGGATTTTTTTGGCAATCTGGTAAGCTTTCTCTTCTTCAAATTGGATATGGGTTACCTGGGGGAATTTGCATTTAGGAGAGGTGGTGATGAGTTTGGTATGGCTGCAGTCGGCAGCGTCAGCTACGGCTGGCATGAGACACTGAACATCCACCATCATCAGCTCCACCGCCCCGGTGAGAAGGGCTAGCTCCTGCTGGAGGAAATTCCCTGCCACCGGGATGCCGTGACGCATGAGGATCTCATTAGAAGTGCAACAGATTCCGGCCAGATTTATACCCTTGGCTCCATTCTTTTTCGCCAGCTCAAGAAGTTCAGGATCCTGGCTGGCTGCTACTACCACATCCGAGAGGGTGGGTTCGTGTCCGTGCACCACCACATTCACCTCATCCTCCCTCAAGACCCCCAGATTGGATGTGCTCCGTATAGGTCGAGGACTTCCGAAGAGAACGTCAGAAAGCTCGGAGGCAATCATAGAGCCCGCCCAGCCATCGCTGAGAGCAGTCCTGAGACCATGCATGAGGATATTTCGGTAATCATTGCCTACTCCCATATTGGTACGATGCATAATTTCCACAATCTCCCGGTCTACTCCCCGGGGAACGATTCCCAGCTTTCTCCATAGCTCAACCCTCTTTTTTGGCGCCCTGAGGGCCATTCGAACCTCACCATGCTGCTGACCAAATTCGCTTAATATTTTTTCTGCCAGCTCCTCAGCTATCTCCTCCTTTTTTCTTCCCTCTCGTTTGATTCCGTATTCAATAGCGAGAGCGTTAAGCTTCTCTTTATCTCTTATCCCGTAGGCCTTTGCCTTTCCCTGAGAGGCTAGAAGCAGAGCATGAGCCACATCCCGACCATGGTCAGAATGGGCTGCCGCACCAGCAGCTATCATTCTGGCGAGGTTCCTCGCTACAATGGTATCGGCGTTGGCTCCGCATACTCCAGTCTGGGGACCTTCTCCGAAGGGATCAATTCGGCAGGGTCCCATGTTGCAGATACGACAGCATATACCTAACTCGCCAAATCCACATTGGGGTTGCATTAGATTGAATCTATCCCAGGCTGTATTAATATTGTCCTCTTCCGCTCTTCGTAGAATCTTCTGGGTGGCTTGATCAATGCTCCTCTTATCCTGAACCATGTTCTTTCTCCTTTATTCTGTTCATAATTGCCTCTACTTCTCCAAGAAACTTGTCCCCTATTTCTGAAAAAGCGATTTTTCCAAGATCCACCTCCACAATCCTCTGGCTAAGAGTGATAAATCCTAAGAGGTCAAATCCCGTCAGTTTTTCCTTGATAAGGTCTCTGTCGGCACTATTTCGGATTTTATTTCCCACCACTCCCAGATTCTCTATTCCAATACCCCGAGCCAGCTCTCTAATTCGGTAGGCGGTTTCTATGCTTTTCAGTCCTGGCTCCACCACCACCACAAGTTCATCCACTCCTTTGGCCGTGGCTCTGCCCAGATGCTCTATTCCAGCTTCCATATCCATAATGACTACTTCTTCGCGCCTCAGGATTAGATTGCCCACCATTGCCTTAAGAAAGGCGTTTTCCGGGCAGGCACATCCTAATCCTCCTCCTCGGACCGTACCCATACGCATAAGGTTTATTCCGTTGTGTTTAACAGAGTATCTATCGGGGATGTCATCCACCCTGGGGTTCAATTTGAAATAGGGATTGAAGCTCCCTATTTTGGCACCCGTGCGCTCCTCTATGAGTTCTTTCAACTCAATCAACGGTTTTATCCTGTGAGGATTGGGGTGACCCAGGGTGAGGGCAAGATTGGCATCAGGATCGGCATCAATGGCGAAAACTTTCTTTCCTTCACTTACCAAAAGAGTGGCCAGGCCGGCAGAAAGGGTAGTTTTTCCTGTTCCTCCTTTACCGGTTACCGCGATCTTCATAAGTTAGTTTCCCAAGCAAAATCCTACCTATTTTGTCATCTCATCCCCAACTGTCAAGCAGCTTTTTCCCCGCCAGTTGGCTCTTCTGGATATTTGTTCACATCCGGCCCCGAGCTTGTAATTATTTTCACAAGCCTTGGCATAATAAAAGACCTCCTTAATTTAGCCGCCCTTCCTTTGCACCAAGATATTCAAAAAAATGCGCTCTCTTTGAATATCTTGCCTCTTCGGAGATCTTATATCATTGAGAAATTTTCTTGACTTTAGAAGACTCCCTTGATGAATCAGCCAATTATACACATTCTTAGGGTCGAGTCAAGGTCTGAGGTGCCCTCTTCATAGCGGCTTTTATGAAATCCCGAAACAAAGGGTGAGGTGAGGAGGGACGGGATCTGAATTCAGGATGAAACTGAGTAGCTACAAACCAGGGATGACCAGATATTTCAATGATTTCCACCAAATCCTTTTCTTTGAATGTTCCCGCAATTACCAGTCCCATTCGGGTCAATAGATCCCGATATTTATTATTGAACTCATATCGATGCCGATGTCGCTCGTGAACCTCATTTTCTCCATAAGCCCGGTGACTGAGGCTGCTCCGGACTACCTCACAGGCATAGGCACCCAATCTCATAGTCCCTCCCTTGGCCTTCATCTTTTTTTGCTCCGGCATAAGATCAATTACTGGATGAGGGGTGTCAGGGTCAAATTCGCTGCTGTTAGCGTCTCTCAGGTCCGCCACATTTCTGGCAAACTCGATGACGGCACACTGCATCCCCAGGCAAATTCCGAAGAAAGGCGTTCCTCGCTCACGGGCATACTGAATGGCCTCTATCTTTCCCTCTGTACCCCGCATCCCGAATCCTCCGGGGACCAGGATACCGTGCACGGAAGCAAGATAGCTCTCTGGCTGACCTTCTACTTCCTCAGCTTCAAGCCACACCGTGTTAACTCTAGCCTCATTGGCTGCTCCCGCGTGGACGAGAGCCTCGTTTATGCTCTTGTAGGTGTCTTTCATCTCTACATACTTACCCAGCACTCCAATCGTTACCTCTCGTCTGGGATGGTTGACTCTCTCGACCCACCTGGACCAGTCCTTCAGGTCCATCTTGGAACCCGCGAGATTCAGCTTTTGCAAGATTTTGTCAGTCAAGCCTTCCTTTTCGAATCGCAGAGGAACCTCATAGACATTATCCACATCTATGGCCTGAATGACGTCTTTTTCTTCCACATTGCAAAAAAGGGAGATCTTAGTGCGTGCCTCTGTGGTCAAAGGAACTTGGGTACGGCAGAGTATGAGGTCCGGTTGAATCCCGATTTCCCGAAGCCTCCCCACACTGTGTTGAGTAGGTTTTGTTTTGAGTTCTGCTGAGGAAGAGATATAGGGAAGGAGAGTAAGATGAATGAATAAGGTATTCTCTCTTCCCTGCTCCAGGCGGAATTGTCTTATGGCCTCCAAGAAGGGAAGAGATTCGATATCTCCTACCGTTCCTCCTACCTCGGTAATGACAACATCTACTTTATCCTTTTCGGCTACTTTCCGTATCTTCTCCTGGATTTCTCCAGTGATATGAGGTACAACCTGAATGGTTTTCCCCAGGTATTCTCCTTTTCTTTCTTTCTCGATAACAGCACTGTAGATCTGTCCCGTAGTAACATTGTTATGGGAAGAGAGGTCTATTCCCACAAAGCGCTCGTAGTGACCAAGATCCAGGTCCGTCTCTGCCCCATCCTGGGTGACAAATACCTCTCCATGTTGAAAGGGGCTCATCGTTCCCGGGTCAACGTTGATGTAAGGGTCAAATTTCAACATGCTCACGCTGATTCCTCTAGATTTGAGAAGAGTCCCAATGGAAGCTGAAGCGACTCCCTTGCCCAGAGAAGAAAGGACTCCACCGGTGACAAAAATGAATTTGGTCATTTCTTACCTCTCCTCCTGGCCCCATTTCGCAACTTCCCGGAGTAGCACTCCTGCCAGGTCCCTCTTGTCTATTTTACCAGAAATTTTGCCTTTCTTGAAAAGCAAGGCCCCTTTCTGACCGCACGCTATTCCTATATCAGCTTCCCTCGCTTCTCCAGGACCGTTCACTTCACAACCCATCACCGCAACCGTCAAGGGAAGTTTAACCTCCTCAATTCGAGAGGCCACCTCACTGACCACTGAAACTAGATCAATCTTGCATCTCCCACAGGTTGGACAGGAAATCAGGGTGACGCGATCCTTGATAAAATCAAGCGATTGCAGTATCCCGTGAGCAACCTCTACTTCTTGGACTGGATTACCGGTTAAAGATACTCTGATGGTATCACCGATTCCGCCGGCCAGGAGAATGGCCAATCCCGCAGCGGACCTAATGATGCCCTGAGGAGCAGGACCTGCGGCTGTTATTCCTATGTGGAGAGGATAAGGAATCTTTTGAGAGATGAGCTGGCAGGAGGAAACAGTGGTTAGGACACGAGGAGATTTAAGGGACACAATGATGTCTCGGAAGCTTTCTTCTTCAAGGAGTCTTACCGTTTTCAGAGCACTCCTCACCATGGCCTGGGCTACTTCTTGGATAGGATTTGTCCTTCTATTCTTGGTTGGCTTTGAGAAGAAACCCTCTTTCAGGGAACCGGAATTAACCCCTATGCGAAGGGGAATCCCGCTCCCTTTAGCCTCCTCGGCTACCTGCAGGATTCCCTCTTCTGTCATGTTTCCAGGATTGATTCTTATCTTGTCGATTCCCGCCCGTATAGCTGCAATGGCTAATTGGGAATGAAAGTGGACATCACCGGCCAGGGCGATCTTCACCTTTTTTCTAATCTTGGATAAAGCCTTCACCGCTCGCATATTGGGCAAGGCTATTCTTACTATTCGAGCTCCGGCCTCTTCCAGCTCCATAATTTGGCGAAGGGTAGCCGAGATATTCTCCGGGGGTGTCTTCGTCATCCCCTGAACCACTACGGGAGAATCTCCACCAATGATTACCTTCCCTACCTTTACTGACCGAGTTTTTCTCCTTTCTTTTGGCATGCTCCAGGGCATTTTTGCCTATTCACCCTGCTCTCTTACCGGCTATGTTGGGGCTGATTAATAAGCTAACCACCTCCCGCAACGTATACCTGCACCTTGCCAGGGGTTTATATATGTTTGGGAATCTTATGCCTCTTCCATAGAGATGGCCTCAGTCGGACATACCTCAGCACACTCTCCTTTACCATCACAATCCTCAGGTCTTACCAATTTTACTACGTCGTCAACCAGTTCCAAACAATCGTTGGGGCACTCGTCAATACAGATCTCGCATCCTGTACACAACTCTTCGTCTATGATCGGTTTTTCCATCAATTACCTCCTTGCGTAATGTAGAGTGTTCACTGGGAAAAAATAAACGTTTACCTCACCCGTTAGTCTACCAACAAAGGAAAGATATTCAGGTGAGGTAGAAAGGCTGCGTTTCTCTCTCAAGAGTTAAGGACTCAGGAGAGAAGATTCAGTATCCTGATTAAAGTATCTCTGATCTTGGCTCTTTCCACCACCAAATCGACTACTCCATGTTTAAGCAAGGATTCTGAGAGTTGAAATCCTGCAGGAATCTGCTGCCTGATGGTCTGGCTTATCACCCTTGGTCCAGCGAATCCTAATCTTGCTCCCGGCTCCGCCAGTACAATATCGCCTCGCGAGGCAAAACTTGCCATTACTCCCCCCATGGTCGGATTGGTAAGAAGGGAGATATACAGAAGCGCTTCTTGCTTGAGCTTAGCGATGGCCGCACTGGTTTTCGCCATTTGCATAAGAGAAATGACCCCCTCTTGCATCCTGGCCCCTCCCCCCGATCCTGAGATGAGAAGAAGAGGATGCTTTTCTTCCATGGCTTTCTCGGCGGCCAGAGTTATTCTCTCTCCTACCACAGAACCCATACTTCCTCCCATAAAGCCAAAATCAGTTACTCCGACGACGAGGGGTACACCACCAACCTTCCCTTTCCCTACTACGGCCGCCTCATCCAATCCTGTCTTTTCCACTCCCTTACTTAGTTTCTCTTCATATTCGGGGAAGTCTAAAGGGTTATTGGGATGAATGTTGGAGTTATACTCTGAGAAGCTTGCTTCATCCAGCGTAACACTGATCCTATCATGTGCCCCGAGATAAAAATGGTAGCCACATTCGGGGCAGACCCTGAGGTTTTTCTCCAGGTTCTTATTGTAAATGGTCTTTGAACAGCCGGTACATTTCGTCCATAGACCGTCAGGAATGTCGATTTTTCTCTTACCTCTTTTTATTCGACTATACGTTCTCTCGAACCAGCCCATAGCCTGAGCTCTCCTTGTCTTTCAATTGAAGGCTCCATTAGGAGGGGCCTCATCATTCTTAACCATTTCACCCGGACAATAGTTTTCTTTATCCCCCAAAGGTCTCCCTGGAATCCTCATCCGCCGGACTGTATCTTTCCATATTTTGTGAGGATCTCGGCCTTACCCCTTATCTTGACAGCGGATACGTGCTCAGTGAATTGACAAATCCAAACCTCACCAGAATCGAGTTTTTCAGTATGCTGTATTGTGGTTTCCTTGCCCCGTGTCAAACCTATGACAGTCACTCCGTCCTCCAATGCCTTGACCACTATTGACTCTTGTTCAGTCACGTTCTGCATTCTGGTCTCTCCTCTCATCTATATCTCACGCTTTACGTCTACTGTCATTTCTATCTGGCCCAAAATACCAAAGGATGATGTTTCTCGGGGCAAGGTCCTCAAAAGAAGCGCCAGACACCCCACGTTTTTCCCTAAGATTCCTTGTGGTGGCACTGCCCTTTTATCTCTTTGAGCTCTGGGGTCTGGCTCTGGCGCCTCTCAGGCCCGGCTTCTTTCTTTCTTTCATCCGGGGGTCCCGAGTGAGAAATCCACTTTTCTTCAAGGGGGGTCGTAATTCAGGATTGATCTCCAGAATAGCGCGGCTGATCCCCAGTCGGATAGCCTCTGCCTGTGCGGCCAATCCCCCACCACTTGCCTGCACTTCTACGTCAAATTGGTCCAGGAAATTCACTTTTTCCAGAGCTTCCTTCACGACCTTTCGGTAAACCAGACGCGGGAAATATTCATCAATAGTCTTCTCGTTAATAGTGAAGTTGCCCTTACCGGCTTTCAGAACGACTTTGACCTTGGCTCCTTTTCTTCTTCCAGTCGCAGAAAAACTCTCTTTCATGTCTTCACCACCATTTTTGTCTTAAATGATAATCACATTTTTTGTCCCGTCAAGAGAGCAAGCTTAGAGAATGTAGCGAGAGAGGTCTTTGCTCTCCACAATATCTTTCAGTTTGGCTCGTACATAACTGGCATCAATTCTGAGGGATTTCCGTCCTATCTGGGAGGCTTTAAAGGAAATTTCTTCCAGGAGTTTTTCCATAACCGTGTAAAGGCGTCGTGCTCCAATATCTTCCGTTTGCTCATTGACCAGATATGCCAGGGAGGCAATTTCTTCGATGGCAGTCTTGGTAAAGGCGAGATTTATCTTTTCCGTCTTCATCAAGGCTTGGTACTGCTTTATCAGGGAATTTCTTGGTTCAGTGAGGATTCTTCGAAAATCATCTTTGGTCAGTCTATCCAATTCCACCCGGATGGGAAACCTGCCCTGAAGCTCAGGAATCAGATCTGAGGGGGAGGTGGCATGGAAAGCTCCGGCAGCGATGAAGAGAACATGGTCTGTTTTGATGGCCCCATAGCGAGTAGCCACGGTGGTTCCCTCAACAATGGGTAGAAGGTCTCTTTGGACCCCCTCCCGCGAGACATCGGCTCTTTCAGGTCCTCCTCCACCCGCTACTTTGTCTATCTCGTCAATGAACAGAATGCCGGAGTCTTCAACTCTATGAATGGCTTTCTCAATGACTTTATCTTTATCTACTAGTTTTTGCGCTTCCTCTTCGGTGATAATGCGGCGAGCCTCCTTTAAGGAAACTTTTGTTTCTCGGGGATGCCTGGGGAGCATATCACCCAATAAGTCCTGAAAACTCATTCCCATTTGCTCTACTCCTGCCGCACTAAATATCTCAATCATGGGGGTAGATTTCTCTTGAGTCTTTATTTCAACGAGTCTGTCTTCTAGTTCCTTGTTTTTGAGCTTTTGCTTCAAAATCTCCCGGCTGCGCTCAGCTTTCCTCAATCTTTCATTGTCCACATCGCTCTCTTTCCCTGGCAAAGAAGGAGTTCTGGGGGGAAGAGGGAGAAGAATATCGAGTAGCCTTTCCTGGGCCAGTTTCTTCGCCATTTCTCTTACCTTCCTTAACATCTTTATGCGCACTGTGTGTACAGCTATGTTGGTAAGATCTCTTACCATAGATTCTACATCTCGTCCGACATAACCCACTTCGGTGTACTTACTCGCCTCTACCTTCAGGAAAGGTGCCTGGGCAAGTTGAGCTAACCTTCTGGCAATCTCCGTCTTTCCTATTCCGGTTGAACCTATCATGATGATGTTTTTGGGTGCTACTTCATCCCGCAGCCGGGGAGGGAGCTTCTGGCGCCGCCACCGATTTCTTAAGGCAATAGCCACAGCACGTTTGGCCTCCTTTTGCCCGATGATATATTTATCCAGCTCTTTAACTATGGCGGGGGGAGTCAGTCTTTTCTCCCTCATTTTTTTCTCCTTGGCTGTTAAAACCTCGTTGATCTAAATTCTTGTATCTTGCAGCTACAGCTCTTCAATTGTAATCTGCTCGTTGGTATAAACACAGATGCCAGCGGCGATGTGCATTGCTATCTCCGCAATTCTTCTGGGACCATAATCAGTATGCTCGGCCAGAGCCTGGGCAGCAGCTTGGGCATAACCGGCACCTGAGCCTATGGCAATTACCTCGTTGTCAGGTTCGACAACATCTCCACTACCGGAGATCATCAGGGTTTTTTCCCGATCAGCTATGATCATTAATGCCTCGAGCCTGCGCAGTATCTTGTCCTGTCTCCAGTCTTTGGCCAGTTCCAGAGCCGCCCGGGAAAGGTTCCCCCGATACTGTTCGATCTTTTTTTCAAATTTTTCAAACAGAGTGAGAGCATCAGCCACTCCTCCAGCGAAACCGGCCAGAATCTTACCTTTGTAAAGCTTCCTTATCTTGTTGGCTTGGTGCTTCATAATGATGTTCTGGAAAGTGATTTGCCCATCACCCGCCATGGCCACTGTCTCTTTGTCTCTCACTGCTAGGATGGTGGTGGAATGAATCATCTTGCCTCCCCTTTTTGATAAACTCGAAAATTCTATCCGGGCGCATTGATTTTTCATATTCTCATCGGGCCCTGGGATGGCTCTTCTCATAGACTTCCTTTAATCTCTTTGGGGAAACATGGGTATAGATCTGGGTGGTGGAGATTCTTTCGTGACCCAGGAGTTCCTGAACCGAACGAAGATCCGCGCCACGGTTGATAAGATGAGTAGCGAAGGAGTGCCGCAGGGTATGGGGACTAGCTGATTTAGAGATTCCGGCCAGCTCCAGATATTTGCTTAACCTCTTGCGAACGGCTCTATCAGATAGTCTCGTTCCAGACTTGTTGAGAAATAGAGCCTTTACTCCTTGTTGGGTTTTTCTTTCCCTTTCTTCAAGATATTGAATAAGGGCATCCAGAGCCCATCTCCCCAGAGGAACAATTCTTTCCTTGTCTCCTTTCCCTTTAATCTTGACGATCTCTTCTCGAAGACCCACGTTTTCCAGATCCAGGTTTACGAGCTCCGCTACTCTCATTCCCGTCCCATATAAAAGCTCCAGAGCCGCCCTGTCCCTCAAGCCGGAGAAGTTCTTCCTCTCAACCGATTCTAGAAGGCGTGCCACCTCATCCTCCTCCAGAAAGGAAGGAATTCTCTTTTCCAGTTTGGGAGCTCGAAGACTCATCAGGGGGAAACTTGTTAGCTTCCCTTTGAGGTAAAGATAGTGAAAAAAAACTCTCAGCGCAGCCACACGGCGGGCCAGGGTAGACCTGGCCAGACTCTTTCTGTGAAGAGCGGCAAGGTAGCCTCGTACCACCGGATAGTCTATGTCACTCACAAACCTCTTTTGGGAGGAAAGAAATTGCAAAAAATCCCTTATGTCACTAAGGTAGCTCTTAACGGTAAGAGCAGAGAGATTCTTCTCCTCTCTCAGGTAGACCCCGAAGTTGTCAGCCCATTTTGGTTTCATTTGACTTTTTGATAATCTTGTAAGAAATCTTCCCTATCTTTCTCTTGGTTACTATCTCATCCTTGATGAGTTTTTTGCAGGCCGGACACTTGAAATCATCCTTGAATCGGATAAGGTAGGGGGAGCTGCAATGGGGGCACTTCCGGGGTATTGGCTCTTGAGCGGAGATGAACTTGCACTCAGGAAACCTGGAGCAGCCGAAAAAGACCTTTCCCTTATTTGATATTCTTTCAATTATCTCTCCCTTGCACCCTGGCGAGGGGCACTCTGTTCCTGTTTTTTCCATCACTGGCATGGTGTTTTTGCAGTCCGGGTAGTTTGAGCAGGCCAGAAACTCACCCCAACGGCCAAATTTAAGAATCATTGTTCCACCACACGTCTTGCACATTGTCCTGGAAGTCTTTAAACCTTCCTTTTTGACATCCCTCATAGCGGACTCAGCTACTCTTAATTCGTTCTCAAAATGCTGGTAGAATTCCTCTACCAAATCGTTCCACTTCCTTTTTCCTGACTCGACTGTGTCTAAACCTTCTTCCATGCGGGCGCTGAATTCCGTGTCCAGGATGGTGGGCAAATTCTCCACCAGGAGTTCGTTGACCAGCCTGGCCAGGCGGGTTGGAATAAGCACACCCCTATTCAAAATGATATATTGCCTCTGGCGAATAGTGGAAATAGTCGGGGCGTAGGTACTTGGTCTACCTATGCCTTTCTCTTCAAGCGTCTTTACCAGGGCGGCTTCGGTATAGCGAGAAGGAGGTTGGGTGAACTCCTGTCTCGAGGTGATCTCTTCTAACGCCAGCTTGATTCCTATCTTGAGGGAGGGAAGAACGCTTCCCTTGTCAGCTTTTTCCTTGAGGATTGCCATAAAGCCGGGGAAGGTTATCTCGGTTGCCTGTGCCTTGAAAACGTATTCTCCCCCCTGGATGTCCACCGTTGATATTTTCATGAGGGCTTTCTCCATTTGCGAAGCCAGGAATCTTTTCCAGATAAGGTCATAGAGTTTCAAATGGTCCTTTGGTAGATGGTCCTTGAGGAGAGCGGGGGTACGTGATATCCTTGTAGGTCTTATGGCTTCATGAGCGTCCTGGCTGGATTTCCTGTTTTTGTATATGGGGGTCCTTTGAGGAATAAATTCTTTAGAGAATTCTTTCTTGAGGAAGTCCCTTGCCTCCAACTGTGCCTCTTTGGCTACCCTGGTGCTGTCTGTCCTCATATAGGTAATGAGGCCCACTCTTTCCTTTTCACCGATATCCTGACCTTCATAAAGATTTTGAGCTAGCCTCATAGTTCTAGCGGTGGAAAATCCCAGCCGATACCCGGCCACCTGCTGTAAGGTGCTGGTGGTGAAGGGAGGCGAAGGCCATCTTGCTCTCTCCTTTTCCTCCCATCCAGCAACCTGAAAGGCCTGTTTTCCTATTCTCTCCGCATGTTCGTGTGCTTGCTCTTCCCTGGGTATTTGCGCCTTTTTGCCCTGTATCGAATAGAGCTTTGCCTCCAGGGATATAGCTCTCTCAGATCGGCTAAATTTTGCTGAGATTGTCCAGTACTCCCTGGAAGAGAACTTCTCAATTTCTTCTTCCCTCTCACAGATAAGTCTCACCGCTACCGATTGAACCCTTCCTGCGGAGAGCCCTCTTTTTACCTTCTTCCAGAGAAGCGGCGATATTTTGTATCCGACCAGTCTATCCAGCACTCTTCTTCCCTGCTGGGCATCTACTTTGTTGAGGTCAATATCACCAGGACTCTCAATGGCCTTCTTGAGAGCGTCCCTGGTGACCTGATTAAAAACTATCCTTACCTTCCTGGGATGCTTGAGTTCCTGGGACAGATGCCAGGAAATAGCCTCACCTTCCCGATCCAGATCGCTAGCCAGGTAGATTTCATCCATTTTTTCACTCAAAGCCCTGAGCTTTTTCAGTATTTTTCCTCTACCCGGGATAATCTGGTAGGTGGGCTCAAAGCTCTTCTCTATGTCTACCCCCAGCTTATTTTTGGGTAGATCCTTGATATGTCCATAGCAGGATTCCACTCTAAATGACGGTCCCAGGATCTTTTCGATAGTCTTGGCTTTGGCGCCAGACTCAACGATGACTAAGTTCTTGGACACAGCAGGTTTCCTCTTTTTGCCAGAGCTCTTTTCCACACTGGCAAGCTGCTCTTTTTCCCCGACACCTTCACTACTTCCTCTCAAAATGCTCAATAAGATTCTTTGCCTTCTCAGAATCTTTGTTCCGAACCATCACTCTTATCCCCTTCTCGAAAGTGGCAGTAGGAAACATTGATCCCGCATGCTCGTCCCATAGTTCACAGTAGATGTCGCCATTTGCCAAAATTGATTTTATCATTTCTGCTTCAACGGAAGATCTGGCTGAGTGTATTTGAATCATTTCTTCTTCCCAATGCTCGTTCTTGTCAACATAGCCCATTTTCAAAGAATATCTACGCCTCCCTCACAAATTGTTGGCCAGCCAGCTGCCTTATCAGGCCTTTTATTTCCAGTCTCATCAAAACTTCAGCTACCTTGGGGGCGGGAAGGCTGCTTTCTTGAGCCAAAAGGTCTATGTGCGAAGGCTGTCCGCCTAAAAGATCCAGGATTTTCTCTTCTTCAAGGGAAAGGGACAGTTTCCCCCGGCCACTCGTCTTTTGCCTCCTCATCTCTCCCAGAAGGGAAAGATCCAGCTCTTCCATTACATCTTGGGTCTCCTCCACTAGTTTCGCTCCTTGCTTGATCAGCCGATTGGTTCCCTGGCTGTAGGGACTGGTGATATTTCCGGGAACACTGAAAACTTCTCTTCCCTGTTCCAGGGCAAAATCAGCGGTGATTAGAGCTCCGCTTCGAAGGGGAGCTTCCACTACCACCACACCTTTGCTCAGTCCACTTATCATGCGGTTGCGCCGGGGAAAATGAACTCCCTCCGGTGGTGTTCCCAAAGGAAATTCAGAGATAACCGCTCCACTTTCGATGATCTCGGCCATAAGTTTTCTGTTTTCCGCGGGATAGACCACATCCACTCCGCACCCCAGAACAGCGATGGTTCTTCCCCCTGCTTCCAGAGCTCCCCAATGGGCTGCTGTGTCGATGCCCCTTGCCATTCCACTAACTATGGTAATCCCCTCTTTAGCCAACTCCCGGGCCAGTTTTCTTGCCGTTATTTTTCCGTAGGTGGTAGCCCTTCGGGTTCCCACCACAGCCACAGCATCCCTGTCCTCCTCCCTAAGGTTTCCCCTCATATAAAGCAGGAAGGGAGGGTTGAAAGTGTGGAGAAGATTTTGAGGATATTCATCATCCTGAAAGCTCATGAGATGTATAACCAGCCTATCTATAGTTTTCAAATCCTCGTCTATCTCTATTCCTTCTCTTTCCTGGATGATAGAGTTCACTGTTTTCTCCCCCATTTCGGGAACCCTCAAGAGACTACTGGAAGAAGCAGAGAGAACTTTTTTTGGAGAACCGAAGTGTTCAACGAGCTGGCGGCATCTTTTGGGACCGAGATGTGGAATCTTGCTTAAGATGATCCATTCTCTATGAGAGCTCATGTTCTTCTCAAACTCCATCCCTTAAGTCCCTCATCGTGAGTCCGCTGAGAAGTTTGGGATAGAAATAGCTTGTTTTGGAAGGCATTATCCCTGCACAGAGAGGAACTTCCTTCCTTTTTTGAAATTCCGAGCTTTTCTCGCTGCCGAAAGAATCGGGCTGCGCGGCTCGAATTGTTGTCTTTTTGGTCGTTCCGGCGAATTCTTTACCTATGACGATGCTGCTGGTATTCTGCCAGCTTTTCCCTCGCCTCGGGGAACAGCGATCTTCCCTGTTCGGATGAGCTTGTTAATACCAAAGGGCCTAAGGAGAGTAAGAATACCTCTAATCTTTTCCTCCGAACCGGTAGCCTCTATGATGAAGGCGTCAGGATTGACGTCTACTATCTTGGCCCGGAAGATGTCAACTATGCGCATAATTTCAGCCCGATCGCGTCCTCTAGCCCCCACCCTGACCAGCACTAGCTCCCGCTCTATCCTGCCCTTACCGGTGAGATCTACCACCTTAATAACGTCGATGAGCTTTCTGAGTTGCTTGATGACCTGTTCAATAATCTGATCATCTCCGGGAACCACCATAGTTATGGAGGAAACGGTCGGATCCTCGGTTTCCCCCACCGCCAAACTATCAATGTTGAATCCTCTGGCACTAAAGAGAGAAGCAATTCTTGCCAGGATTCCAAACTTGTTTTCCACCAGTACGGAGATAGTGTGTCTCATTGCTACTCCTTTGATTGAATCCAGCTCATCATTCCCCTTAAGTTCTTGCCCACTTTCTCTAGCAAATGCTGGGCATCTTTTTTGGCCAGTGCCTTGAAAACTGGTCTCGAAGCCGAGTTTTCCAGGATCCATTCTCGGGCAAACTCTCCCGACTGGATCTCAGAGAGTATCTTTTTCATCTCACCTTTAGTCTCTTCAGTAATAATACGGGGCCCCCGGGTGAGATCTCCATATTCGGCGGTGTTGCTTATGGCTGACCTCATTCCTGCCAGCCCACTCTCATACACAAGATCCACGATGAGCTTGAGCTCGTGCAAACATTCAAAATAGGCCATCTCTGGTTGATAGCCAGCCTCTACTAAGATTTCAAAACCTGCCTTAATAAGAGAGGTTGCTCCTCCACAAAGGACAACCTGCTCCCCAAACAGGTCGGTTTCGGTCTCTTCTCGAAAGGTGGTCTCGATGACCCCGGCCCTTGTTCCTCCGATCCCTTTGGCATAAGCGAGACCCAACTCCTTAGCCCTCCCGGTCGCGTCCTGATACACAGCCAAAAGACACGGAACTCCCCGTTCCTCTATGTACATCCTCCTGACAAGGAGACCGGGACCCTTGGGGGCCACCATGAATACATCTACTCCAGCCGGCGGAATAATCTGGCTGAAATGGATGTTAAATCCGTGGGAAAAACCCAGAGACATACCCTCTTTCAGGCAGCTGCATATATCTTCCCGGTAAAGCTCAGCTTGAAACTCATCGGGAACCAGAATTTGAATAACATCTGCATCTCTCGCTACTTCCTTTGCACTTCTTACCTCAAAGCCGTCTTCTTCGGCTTTTTTCCAATTGGGGCATCCTTCCACCTCTCCCACTATGACCTTAACCCCACTGTCGCGAAGATTCTGTGCTTGTGCATGACCTTGACTTCCATATCCTATGATGGCGACGGTCTTGTTCTTTAGAACCTCCAAATTTGCATCCTTCTCATAGTAGATTTTTGCCATTAAAGCCCTCCTTGGTTTTTTCCTGTCTTTTCCGTCAATAGATAGGAGTTCCCTCCACCAGAGTATGTTGGCGAAAGTGGTTTATAAGCTTCCTGGTGATGGGTCCTGCCTTTCCCTCGCCAATGACTTTTCCATCCACTTTGGTTACCGGGATTATTTCAGCCCCGGTGCCGGTGAAGAAGCACTCCTGGCAAGAATGAAGCATGAACGGTGTGAAGGTCTCTTCCTTGACGGGTATACCCTCTTTTTTGGCTAGTTCAATGACCGCGTCTCGGGTAATTCCTCTTAAGATCCCTATCCAGGTAGGTGGGGTCAGAAGCTCACCATCTTTGATCACAAATATGTTGTCAGCCGTTGCTTCAGCCACATACCCATCTTGACTCAGCATAATGCCTTCCCCCATTCCCTGGAGGTTTGCCTCCATTTTTGCCAGGATGTTGTTGAGATAGTTCAAAGATTTGATTCTGGCATTGAGGGCGGAAGGAGAAATCCTGCGGGTGGAGACGACTATTACCTCTAGCCCTTTCTCATAGAAATCCTCAGGATATAAACTAATTCTATCGGCAATGATAATAACACTAGAACGGGGACAGTTGCGAGGATCCAATCCTAGATCTCCTTTTCCCCGGGAGACCACAAGGCGAATATACGCATCCTTGAGCTTGTTGCGCCTTAGGGTTTCCAGGATTTTTTCTCTCAGTTCATCTCTGGACAGGGGAATGGTCAGGTTGATGGCTCGGGCAGAATCCCAGGCCCGAATGAGGTGCTCTTCCAGTCTAAATACCCTACCGTTGTACGCCCTGATTCCCTCGAATACTCCATCTCCATAAAGGAATCCATGGTCAAAAACGGAAATTTTTGCATCTTTTTCCGGAAGGAATTCTCCATCAATATAGATCCATCTTTCCATTCCCCCCCTCCT